>CAIQMJ010000912.1 GCA_903872875.1 uncultured Variovorax sp. | reverse complement strand
TGCTGCTGGCCAAGCCCGGCGCCTATGCCTTCATCGGCAACGGCGACGGCGCGCATCGCGACATGCACCACGGCGGTGGCCCGTGCACGCTGCACAACGGCAGCTACGACTTCAACGACGACCTGATCCCGCTGGGCGCGACCTGCTGGGTCGAGATGGCCGAGCAGTTCCTCAAGCCGCAAGGCGCGGCCGCGTGATGACGGGCGCCGAGGCCACCCTCGCAGCGTTCTCGCCGACCTACGCCCAGGCGCGCCGCAAGTTCCTGCAGGCCTGCGTCGCGGCCGGCCTGCAGGTCGATACGTACCCGCATCCGCTGAAGGGCCGGGAAGGCGAAGACCTGGCGACCGACGTTGCCTACGATGGCCCGGCCGACGCGACGCGGCTGTTGATGGTCAGCAGCGGCTGCCACGGCGTAGAGGGTCACTGCGGGAGCGGCGTGCAGGTCGCCGCGCTGCAGGACGCAGCCTGGCGCCGGGCCGCGCGCGACGCCGGCGTCGGCGTGTTCTACGTGCATGCGCTGAACCCGCACGGCTTTTCATTCGGCCGCCGCGTGACCAACGAAAACGTCGACCTGAACCGCAATTTCGTCGACTTCTCCCAGCCGCTGCCGGTCAACACGGCGTACGCCGGGCTGCACGCGCTGCTGCTGCCGCGCGAATGGCCGCCGACTGCCCAGAACCAGGCCGAACTGGCCGGCTGGATCGGCACCCACGGCGTCACGGCCTACCAGGCGGCCGTGAGCGCGGGCCAGTACCAGTTCGCGGACGGCCTGTTCTACGGCGGCCAGGCGCCGACCTGGAGCAATCGCACCTTTCGACAGATCCTGCGCAAGCACGTGGGCCAGGCGCGCCGGCTCGGCTGGATCGACCTGCACACCGGACTCGGCCCGTCGGGCGTGGGCGAGCGCATCTACGCCTGCAAGGGCGAGGACACGGCCGCCTATGCGCGCGCCAACGCCTGGTGGGGCTCACCCGAAACGCCGGTCACCTCGATCTACGACGGCTCGTCGACCTCGGCACTGCTGACCGGCCTCAACTGGAACGCGATCTACGACGAATGCCCGCAGGCCGAGCACACGGCGATTGCGCTGGAATACGGCACGCTGCCGATCCTGGAAGTGACCGGCGCGCTGCGCGCCGACCACTGGCTGCACAAACACCCAGAAGCTGCTGCGCCGGAACTGGCCGACGCCATCCGGGCGCGCATGCTGGAAGCTTTCTACACCGACACCGATGCGTGGAAGAAGCAGGTGGTCGCACAGGCACGCGAGACGATGCAGCAGGCCGTGGCCGGCCTGAACGCCTGACGATTCAGGCGGCGGCGGCGCGCTGCTGCGCGATCACCAGCAGACCGTCCATGATCAGCCCGTCGACGAGTTCGAAGGGGCTGACCATCGATGGCGCCATCTTCCAGCCCGCACCGCCGGTCATGTAGCAGGCCGGCTCCGCACCGCAGTGCGCCTTCACATGCTGGCGCATGCGCTCCACCGCGCCGGCGATGGCGTAGGTGCCGCCACTGGTCAGTGCGTCACTGGTGTTGGTCGGGAACTCGCGCACGTCGCCGGTCGGCACATGCAGGCCGGCCGTGCCCGACTCCAGCGCGCGCAGCATGATCCCGTGGCCCGGCAGGATCAGGCCGCCGAGGAACCTGCCCGAAGTGTCGATCGCCTCGACCGTCACAGCGGTGCCGATCATCACGACCACCATGGGACGCGCCGGCCCCTGCGACAGCATGCGGTGGCGCGCGCCGATCATCGCGACCCAGCGGTCGGCACCCAGCCGCGTCGGATGGTCGTAGCCGTTGACCAACCCGGCCTCGGCCGCACTCGACATCACCCAGCGCGGCGTGCAATCGAAGCGCTCCTCGATCTGCTCCTCGGCGCGGCGCCGCACCGCGTCGCCGGCCACCACGCAGCCGAGCATCGACAACGGCGCCGGAAAAGCGAGGTCCGCCCATGGGCCGTCCGCAAGGCGGTCGATGTGGTCGAGGAATTCGGCGCCTTGCGCATGCAGCACTGCGCCCGGCCGCGCCGCGTCGTAGAGCGCCCATTTGAGGCGGGTGTTGCCGATGTCGATCGCGAGGAATGTCATCGGGCGATTATTGCGGCTCGGCGAAGGCGTCGCAGCGCCGGCTCAGTTCTGTTTCCAGGGAAGTCCTCGGAAGCGCCAGCCACCCACGCGGCCGCGATGGCCGTCGGCGTCCGGGTTGCCTTCGAAGCCCTCGAGGATGTTGTAGGCCTCGAGGCCCAGATCGGTGGCGCGCCGTGCGGCCGCGATCGAGCGCACGCCGCTGCGGCACAGCATCACGGCCTTCTTGCCGGCCGGCACGCCCTCGCGCAGGCCGTCGTCGAAGCCCGCGTTCGGCACCATGCCCGGCCATTGCTTCCAGGCCAGCGGCAGCGCGCCCGGCACGAAGCCGACCCATTCGCGCTCGGCGTCGCTGCGCACGTCGACCAGCACGGCGGCGCCGTCGGCAACCCATTGCGCGGCCTGTTCCGGCGTGACGTCGCCTGCGTAGCCCTCGGCCGGCGTGAAACCCTTGTCCTGATTCGATCCCGTGTCCATGGCGATCCTTTCCTGCATTTGCAATGACTAGAACGGTGCGCATTCTTGCAGCCTGCGGCAAGCCATCGGGCGGACAAGGACGGCGGCCGCTCGCTACAGTCGGCGCCAAGGAGCTTCCATGAGCACATACGACTTCGATCTCTTCGTCATCGGCGGCGGCAGCGGCGGCGTGCGCGCGGCCCGCATGGCAGCGCAGCGCGGCGCTCGCGTCGCATTGGCCGAGGTAGCCGAACTTGGCGGCACCTGCGTCAACGTCGGCTGCATCCCGAAAAAACTCTACAGCTACGCGGCCGGCTACGCCGATGCGTTCGAGGAAGCCGCCGGCTACGGCTGGACGGCCGGCGAGCCGCGCTTCGACTGGGACGCGCTCAAGCAGCGGCGCGCACACGAGATCCGCCGGCTCAACGGCGTCTACCGCAGCCTGCTCGAGAACGCAGGGGTCACGCTGATCGCCGGCTGGGCGCAGCTGACCGGCCCGCATGGCGTGCAGGTCGGCGAGCGTCACCACAGCGCCCGCACCGTGCTGGTCGCGACCGGTGGCATGCCCTTCGTGCCGGACTTGCCCGGCCGCGAGCACGGCCTGGTGTCGGACGCGATGTTCGACCTCGCCCCGTTCCCGAAGCACCTGGTGGTGGTCGGCGGCGGCTACATCGCCTGCGAATTCGCATCGATCTTCAACGGTCTGGGCGCCAAGGTCACGCTGCTGCAGCGCAACGCGCACCTGCTCAACGGCTTCGACCACGACCTGCGCGAGTTCCTGGCACGCGAGATGGGCAAGGCCGGCGTCGACATCCAGCTCAATGCCGATCTGTCGATGCTGCGGCGTAGCGGGGAAGGCGGGGAAGGCGGTGGCGTGACGGCCGTGCTCTCGCGCGGCCAGCAGATCGAGGCCGACGCGGTGCTGTTCGCGACCGGGCGCTCACCCAACACGCAGGGGCTCGCGCTGGAGACGGCCGGCGTGGCGCTCGACGAGCGCGGCGCCATCGTGGTCGATGGCAACTACCGCAGCTCGGTCAAGTCGGTCTACGCGATCGGCGATGTCTCGACCCGGTTGCAGCTCACACCGGTGGCACTGGCCGAGGCGATGACGGTGGTCGACGCGCTGTTCGGCGATGGCCGGCGCAGTGTCGACTACGAATACGTGCCGACCGCGGTCTTCACGCACCCGAACGTCGGTACCTGCGGCTACACCGAGACCGCCGCGCGCGCAAGGTTCGGCCAGGTCACGATCTTCAGCAGCGAGTTCAAGGCGCTGCGCCATACGCTGTCGGGCAGCAATGAGCGCGTCTTCATGAAACTGGTGGTCGACACCGCGAGCGACCGCGTGGTCGGCCTGCACATGGTCGGCCCGGACGCCGGCGAGATCGTGCAGGGCTTCGCGGTCGCGATGCGCGCGGGCGCCACCAAGGCGATGTTCGACACGACCATCGGCATCCATCCGACCGTCGCAGAGGAGTTCGTGACGATGCGCGAGCCGATGACGGCGTAGCGTCGGCGCGGCACCGGCATGACGCTGTCGGGTCTCGAATCGTCAAGGCTGCATTGCACCATGTGCGCATGCCCTACATGCCGCCCTTCATCGCTCCCGCCCGCTTCACCGACGCCGCCGCCGCCCTCGCCCAGGTCCAGCAGATCTACCAGGGGGCCCTGACGCATCTGCGCAGCTCGATGCTGCGCTTCGTCGCCGGCGAATCGCTGCCGGGCCGGGTGCGCGCGTGCTACCCCTTCGTGCGCATCCACACGCACACGGTGTCGCGCCAGGTGCCGGACACCACCTCGGGCCTGAGCTACGGCTTCGTCGCCGGCCCGGGCCGCTACGAGACCACACTGACGCGGCCCGACCTGTTCCAGCGCTACTACCTGGAGCAATTCCGCCTTCTGCTCGAGAACCACGGCGTGGAACTCGAGGTCGGCACCTCGACGCAACCGATCCCGATCCATTTCTCCTTCGCAGAGAACGACCACATCGAAGGCACGATGAGCGTCGAACGGCGCGCACTGATGCGCGACGTGTTCGACCTGCCCGATCTCGCCAGCATGGACGACGGCATCGCCAACGGCACCTACCGCGCAAAGCCGGGCGAGCCCGAGCCGCTCGCGCTCTTCACGGCGGCGCGCGTCGATTACTCCCTGCACCGGTTGCGCCACTACACCGGCACCGCGCCGGAGTGGTTCCAGAACTTCGTGCTGTTCACCAACTACCAGTACTACATCGACGAGTTCATGGCGCTCGGCCACAAGGAGATGGCCGACCCGGACAGTCCGTACGTCGCCTTCATCGAGCCGGGCAACGTGACGAGCTACCGCGTCGGCTACGACGGGCCCGAAGGCGGCATCGCGCCACCGCGGCTGCCGCAGATGCCGGCCTACCACCTGGTGCGCGCGGACCGTACCGGCATCACGATGGTGAACATCGGCGTCGGCCCGTCGAATGCCAAGACAATCACCGACCACATCGCCGTGCTGCGCCCGCACGCCTGGATGATGCTCGGCCACTGCGCCGGCCTGCGCAACAGCCAGCAACTCGGCGACTACGTGCTGGCGCATGCCTATGTGCGCGAGGACCATGTGCTCGACGAGGAGCTGCCGCTGTGGGTGCCGATTCCGGCGCTGGCCGAGATCCAGCTCGCGCTGGAGAAGGCGGTGGCCGCGGTCACGCAGGTCGGCGGTCCGGACCTGAAGAAGATCATGCGCACCGGCACGGTCGCGAGCACCGACAACCGCAACTGGGAGCTGCTGCCCGAGAACGAGCCGCAGCGCCGCTTCAGCCAGAGCCGGGCGGTCGCGCTCGACATGGAAAGCGCGACCATCGCGGCCAACGGGTTTCGCTTCCGCGTGCCCTACGGCACGCTGCTGTGCGTGAGCGACAAGCCGCTGCACGGCGAGATCAAGCTGCCCGGCATGGCCAACCATTTCTACCGCGAGCGCGTGGAGCAGCACCTGCGCATCGGCATGAAGGCCATCGAGATCCTGCGCAGCGAAGGCTCGAGCCAGCTACACAGCCGCAAGCTGCGCAGCTTCGCGGAAGTGGCTTTCCAGTAAGGAGGCGGCGGTCGATGGCAACGTTGGGCGATCTGAGCCGGCTGGTCTATTCCACCGAACAGGGCCGCATCTGCCCGGGCTGCGGCCAGCCGGTCGCCGGTTGCATCTGCAAGCAGGCGAAGCCGGCACCGAAGACCGATGGCATCGTGCGCGTCGCGTACGAGACCAAGGGACGCAAGGGCAAGGGCGTGACGGTGATCCGCGGCGTCGCGCTCGACGCCGACGCGCTGGCGCAGCTCGGCAAGCAGCTCAAGTCGGGCTGCGGCTCCGGCGGCACCACGAAAGACGGCGTGATCGAGATCCAGGGCGATCACCGCGACTTCGTGATCCCGGCGCTGCAGAAGCAAGGCATGGTCGTCAAGCGCAGCGGCGGCTGAACAGAACATGAAACCTGAAGACCTGGAACGGCTCGTCACGCTCGAGATGCCCTTCGGCAAGTACAAGGGCACGGTGATCGCCGACCTGCCCGGCAACTACCTGACCTGGTTCGCGCGCGAAGGCTTCCCCAAAGGCGAGATCGGCCGGCTGCTGCAACTGATGCACGAGATCGATCACAACGGGTTGAAGTCCCTGCTCAAGCCGCTGCGCCGGTAGCGCACACGGCCGCGCGTCAAGCGACAGAAGGCGCGCCATCTCCGCCGACGGAGGGAGCGGCTGGCAACCGCACCGGAGCATTGCCCGCCGAACGCGCCGCGAGCAGGCGTCGCGCCCATTCGCCCAAGGCATACGGAACGGCCGCCCCTAGCGTCAGCAGCGCATTCGCAAAGGCAACCTGTGCGGGTTCGGGTTGCGCCTGCAGCGCCAGGCGGCCTGCCTGCGTGAGCAGGCCTTCTGCGGTGAGCGCGCCGCCCAGAAAGAGAATCTGCGCGAGGCTCATTGGCGTCTGCCGAGCCCATTCGGTCACGATGGGTGGCACGTTTCTTCGCACGACGCCATGGCCTGCCGACGCATGCTCACCCGTGAATCTGCGAGCGATGTCCCCCGGCGTCAGCAACCGCAGGATGTGCTGCGCCATGTCGCTGCCACCCCGCAGCATGGACGCCATCGACTGGCCGACGGCCGTCGCCAGACTCTGCGCGGGACCGCCTTCAGCCCGATGCGCGGCCTGCGCAACGAGTGCGGCACCGTCGGTACGCAGCAGTGTGACGAGCACCGGGCTGGGCGGACGCCCTGCGATTCGCCGCTCCGTGGGAGGCGCCACCGCCGCGCTTGCCGCAGCGCCCAGCCATGCGTCCAGCATGACGCTGATCGTTTCGATCTGGTCCTCCGTGACGCCGCGCTGAGCGGCCACGGTTGCAACTGCGCCGCGCACGAGGTTCTTCAAACTGAGTGCGCCGCTGACGCCGATGGCGCCGGCCAGATGCTCGCGTCGCGTCGCCGCCTCAGGCGCAAGCAGTGCCTCACGCACCGCGGGTTCCAGCTTTTCCATGGGGACCTTGTCCCAGGTCCAGTCATGGCCCGCGCTGTCGAAGAATGGCTTCAAGATCGCCGCGATCGCCCCTGCGGTGACGCCATGCACGGCATGTGAACGCGCGTCATGCAAGACGCTGCGCCCCGCGCGCGAAACGTCTTCCGTTGCGGCTTCCGCATCTTCTGCCAATCGGCTCACGAAATACCCGGCCGCCAGCCCGGCGCCAAGCGGCAACGCGTCAAGGAAGGCGCGCGCGGCGGCGACGCTGTCGTCGTGCGACTGAAATATCTTTTCCAGGGACAGCAGGTGCTGGGTGTTGATGCCCAACAGATCGAGCTGTGCGGCTTTGCCCCTCAGCAGTTGCGAGGTCACCAGGCCTGGCTGCAAGTGCTGCGCCAGATGACACAGGTAGCTTTCGAGCCTGGCCCTGTTTTCAGCGGAAGGTGCGAGCACGCTGGCCTGCGCCGCGAACAAACCGCCCGCATCGGCATTGTCCGTCCGGGTCGACGGCGTCGACGCGTCGTTCACCGGCAGTTCGGCGACCGACCGGCCTCCGATGCGTGACTGGGACGCGTTGTCGTGGGTCGCCGCGCCATCGATGGCGGCCTCGCACGCAACCGGCGCGTAGCCGTACCCATGACCATAGGGTTGACCATTCGGCTGGTATTCGCTGGAGGTTTTCATGGAGTTCGGGCTGACTGGGTAGAGCCTTTCCATGTTGTGCCTCATCGCCATGCCGTCTGCGTCGCATCCGAACCGCTGCAAGAGGGCACGAAGAACGCGCCTTCTCCTGCACTCCGGCAACGCCGTCAGATCTTTCGGGCGGCCGCGGCCCGAAGCTTGTCCTTCTTGCTCGGCCTCCGGCCCTTGATGCCGCCGTTGCCGGGGGCATCCGGCGAGCGGCTGTCCGCCGCCGCGTCGACTGCGTCCGCGGTCGCCACGGCCGGCACCGGTAGCTCGACCGGCTCGAAGCCGGCGACCCGTTCGCGCGGGACGCTCAGGCCCTGGCGCTTTTCGATGAGCTGGAAATGCGCTTCCATGTCGGCCGGTATGAAGCTCAGCGCCAGGCCGCTCTGCCCGGCGCGGCCCGTACGCCCGATACGGTGCAGGTAGTCGACAGCCGAGCGCGGCAGGTCGTAATTGACGACCACGGGCAACTGCGCGACGTCAATCCCGCGCGCCGCCAGATCGGTGGCGACCACGACGCGCACGCGCGAAGTCTTCAGGTCCGTCAGTACCTGGTTGCGCTTGCCCTGGCTCAGGAGGCCATGGAAAGGCTCGGCTTCGACGCCGGCCTTGCGCAACTTGTCCGCCACGATCTCCGACGCATGCTTGGTCGCGACGAACACCAGCACACGCGTCCAGCCGCTGTCCTTCAGCAGGCGCACCAGCAACTGGGTGCGTCTGCGGGCGTCGACCTCGATCGCACGCTGCGCGATGGCAGGCACGGTCTCGGGTGCCGCCTCGACCTCGACACGCACCGGATCACGCAGCACACGCTCCGCCAGGGCATCGGCTGCGGCGGGAAAGGTCGCCGAGAACAGCAGGTTCTGTCGCACCGGCGGCAGCAGTGCCAGGATGCGCCCGACCTCCTCCGCAAAGCCCAGGTCGAGCAGGCGATCCGCCTCGTCGAGCACCAACATCGAGAGCGCCGAAAGGCGCAGCGCGTTGTGGTCGACCAGATCGAGCAGCCGCCCCGGCGTCGAAACCATGACATCGACGCCACCGCGCAACGCCATCAGCTGCGGATTGATCGAAACGCCGCCGAAAGCGACCGCGATCTTCAGGCGCACCGGCAGATGTTGCGCGAAGCCCCGCAGCGTCTCGCCAACCTGGGCTGCCAGTTCGCGAGTCGGCACCAGCACCAGCGCACGCAGGCGCCGCGGCGATGCGTCGCCGGCCATCAGCAGCTGCAGCAGGGGCAAGGCATACGCGGCGGTCTTGCCGGAGCCCGACCGTGCCATTCCTCGCAGGTCACGTCCCAGCAGTATCGGGGGAATCGCTTCCGCCTGGATCGCCGTAGGCATCGAATAGCCTTGGCTGATGGCGGCACGCGCCAAAGCGGGAACGAGACCCAAAGAAGAAAAAGGCATAGAAAAAAAACGGATATGGGGAGAGGACCGGGGTGTGCAGGATAGCCAGCATCGCGCGGATACCGGTCTTTTCAGACGGAGCGATGGCAAATTCTTCTGGAATAAAAATATTCAATAGCACAAACGAGGGGGCATTGAAATTCGATGTTTTTTTGCCACTATTTCGTATACGAAAAGCATTTCACCCAAAACGCCAGGAGTGGACGACAATCCACGACCGTGCAGCGTTTTACGTGATGCACGGATCCGGTGATCGGTCAGTTTCGCGCCACAGCGCTGTTCAGTTAGTTGTGATTCTGGGACTCCATCGCTTTGTGTTATTGGTTTGATTTAGGAGTCCCTCCATGGGCAAGAAACTCTACGTAGGCAATCTGGCTTACTCCGTTCGCGACAACGATCTCGAACAAGCGTTCGGCGAATTCGGCGCCGTGGCAAGCGCCAAGGTCATGATGGAACGCGAAACCGGCCGTTCGAAGGGCTTCGGCTTTGTCGAAATGGGTTCGGACGCAGAAGCGCTCGCAGCCATCGAAGGCCTGAACGGCCAATCGCTCGCAGGTCGCGCACTGACCGTGAACGAAGCCCGTCCGATGGAACCCCGTCCGGCCGGCGGCGGCTTCGGCGGCGGTGGCCGTAGCGGCGGCGGCGGTGGTGGCGGCTACGGTGGTGGTGGCGGCGGCGGCGGTTACGGCGGCGGCGGTGGTGGCCGTAGCGGTGGCGGCGGCGGTGGTGGTTACGGCGGCGGCGGCGGTGGCCGCGGCGGCTACTAAGCCCTGTCTGCATCAGTGAAAAAGGCTCCCTCGGGAGCCTTTTTTGCGTCCGGCAGCGCCTCTTGATGCCGTCGGTACAGCAGGGCTTCCTACGCATTTGTCCCTAGCAGCAGGTCAGCCAGCCGTCAGGCTCGCCCAACGACGCTCACCGCTCCAAATCGGAGGGTCGAGACAAATGGGAATCAAGAATCAGGCGGACTTCTTTTCGGGAGTCATGTTCACTGCTGTGGGCGCCGTCTTTGCGGTGGGCGCCACCGCCTACAACATCGGCGATGGTGCACGGATGGGGCCGGGCTACTTCCCACTCATGCTGGGCGTCCTGCTGGCGATCCTGGGGGCGGTCATCATCTTCCAGGCGCTGGTGGTGGAGTCGGTGGACGGCGGCAAGATCGGCAAGTGGGCATGGAAGCCGCTGTTCTTCGTCATCTCCGCGAATCTCGCATTCGGCGTGCTTCTCGGCGGGCTGCCAAGCATCGGTCTGCCGGCCATGGGAATGATCCTGGCGATCTACGCGCTCACCCTCATCTCCAGTCTGGCGGGCAATCAATTCAACCTGCGCGACGTGCTGGTGCTCGCCACCATCCTGGCGGCGGGCAGCTACGTGGCATTCATCTGGGCGCTCAAGTTGCAGATCCAGGTCTGGCCCACTTTCATCGCGGGCTGAGGAGACCCATCGCATGGAACTCTTCCACAACCTGGCCATCGGCTTCGGTGTCGCGTTCACCTTCACCAACCTGCTGTACTGCCTGATCGGCTGCATCCTGGGCACGCTGATCGGCGTGCTGCCGGGCATCGGCCCGGTCGCGACCATCGCGATGCTGCTGCCGGCG
>CAIQMJ010000911.1 GCA_903872875.1 uncultured Variovorax sp. | reverse complement strand
CGGTTGATCAACATCACCCAGCCGGCGGTAAGCCGCACGCTGCAGCATGCGGAACTGCAGCTGGGTTTCCCGCTGTTCCAGCGGATCAAGGGCCGGCTCACGCCGACCACCGAGGCGCTGGCGCTCCATCCGCACATCGAGAAGCTGTTCGCCCAGCTCGACGAGGTGCAGCGGCTGGCCACCAACCTGCGCACCGCCAGCGTGGCGGGCGAACTGCGCATCCTGACCGTGCTGGCGCTCAGCTACGAGGTGGTGCCGCGTGCGCTCAAGACTTTCCGCGAGAAGCATCCGGGCATCGCGGTGACCATCGAGTCGCTGCACTCGCCGCAGATCATGTCGGCGCTGCTGCTGCAGCAGGCCGACGTCGGCTTTGCCTTCAGCCCGGCGATGCATCCGGCGTTGACGCAGGAATCGCTGGCCGACAGCCGCATGGTGTGCGTGGCGCCGAAGGGCATGCTGCCGCGCGCGCTGGTGCGCAACGGCTCTGTAGCGCTGCATGACCTGGCTGCGCTGCCGGTGGTCGGGCTCGACAGCCGCGACCCGGTCGGCACCAGCCTGAGCCAGGCCTGCCGCCAGGCCGGCGTGGGCTTCCAGCAGGCGGTGGTCACCGTGCAGACCTATCACGCGGCATTGGCGATGGCCCATCATGGGCTCGGTGTGGCGTTGGTGGACGGTTGCACGGCCGGCTCGGCCGATGGCGCGAAGGTCGACGTGCTGGCATTGGAGCCGCACATTCCCGTGCCGGTGCGCGCGCTGCGTCTGGCCGGCAGGCCCGATTCGGTGGCTGTGCGCAGCATCACGCGGGCGATGCAGCAGGCGATCGCGGAAATGACGGGCTGAACGTCGCCGGGTGACGGCGACGGATTCAGGCCGCCAGTGCCTGCGCAATAAGTGCAGCGGAGCCGAAGGCCAGCGTGAAGCCGAGCGCACCGTGGCCGGTGTTGAACAGCATGTTGGCCGGCGCCGCGTCGCGCCGGCCGATGATCGGCAGCCCGGTGGGTGTCGCCGGGCGCATGCCGGTCCACGGGCGGAGTTCGGTCATCGCGCCGACCTGCGGGAATACGGCGCGCGTGGCATCCGCGAGTGTCTCGATGCGGCCGGCCGGAATGCGGGTGTCGTGCCCCACGAGTTCCGCCATGCCAGCCACGCGCAGCCGGTTGCCGAGCCGTGCGAAAACCACCTTGCGTGCGCTGTCGGTCACGCTCACCGTCGGCGCAGCACCGGGTGCCGGGTCGACGTCCACCGTGATGCTGTAGCCCTTGAGCGGATAGACGGGCAGGTAGGCGCCCAGCTGTCGGCCCAGCCGATGCGATGCGGTGCCCAGCGCCATCACGAAGGCATCGGCCTCGATGTCGCCGCCGGCCGTGCGTACCGCAGCCGCGCGGCCGGCGCGCACCGCGAAGCCCTGGGCGTCGGTGCCGAGTAGAAAGCGCACGCCGCGCGTGCGAAGCCAGGCTTCAAGTGCCTGGCAGACCTTCAGGCAGTCCGCAGCGCATTCGCTGGGCGTGTGGACGGCGCCTGCGATCCGCCGTGTGTCATGCGCCAGGGCGGGTTCGATGTCGGCGCACTCGGCCGGCGTCACGAGCCGCTGCTCGCTGCCCATCGTGCGTTGCAGTTCGACCTGGCGTGCCGCGCCGGCCAATGCCTCCTCGCTGCGGTACAGAACGAGTTTTCCGGTGGCGGAGAAGTCGCAGTCCGGTGCGATCTCGGCACGCATCGTCTCGAAGCCCTGCCGGCTTTCGGCCGCCAATGCCAGCAATCGGGCCGTGGTGTCGCGCGAGGTCGCCCCATTGCACGCGGCGAGGAATTCGAGCGCCCAGCGCCATTGCAGCGGATCAAGTTGCGGACGCAGCTTCAGCGGCGAATCGGGCGACAGCAGCAGCTTGGGCAACTGCGCCCAGATCGACGGGTCGGCCAGCGGCTGCACGTACGAATAGCTCAGCTGCGCACCGTTGCCACCGCTGGCACCGGCGCCGGGCGCCGCCCGATCGATCACCGTGACCTCATGGCCATCGCGGTGCAGCTGCCATGCCGTGGCCAGCCCCACGATGCCCGCGCCCAGCACACAGACATGCATGACCTTTTCCTCTCTGGTTGCCGAATGGCCGTGACTCTATGCCGGCGTCCTCCGCCCGGGAAATGCCAAAACAGGTGGCGGCCATAGCCAAACGGCATGCCGCTGGAAGCCGCCGGTCGTCACCATTCGCGTCCATAACTTTCCGGCATGCCATTCGACGCAAAAGGAATTATTGACCCCTGGCTGCAAGTTTTTACACTGGCCCTCGTCGATCAATCCAATCACCGAAAGGTTCGCATGAAACTCTCCGTCCTGATGGCCGCGGTTCTACTGACCGCCACCGGCGCCCACGCTGCCGACACGCTGGCGAAGATCGCCGCCGAGAACAAATTCACGATGGCCTATCGCGAATCGTCGGTGCCGTTCAGCTACCTGGACGGTCCCAGCAAGCCGATCGGATTCTCGGTCGACCTGTCGAATGCCATCGCCGATGCGGTGAAGACCAAGCTCGGCAAGCCGAACCTGGAAATCGCGTGGATGTCGGTGACATCGCAGAACCGCATTCCGCTGTTGTCGAACGGCACGATCGAACTCGAATGCGGATCGACCACCAACAACACCGCGCGCGGCAAGGACGTGTCCTTCGCAATCAACCACTTCTACACCGGCACCCGCCTGCTCGTGAAGAAGACCTCCGGCGTGAAGGACTATGCGGACCTGAAGGGCAAGAAAGTCACCATCACCGCAGGCACGACCAACATGCTGGTCGTGCGCAAGTACAACGAGGACAAGAAGCTCGACATCGACATCGTGTCGGCCAAGGACCATGCCGACGCGCTGTTGCTGGTCGAGACCGATCGCGCCGTGGCCTTTGCGATGGACGACATCCTGCTGTACGGCCTGCGTTCCAACTCGAAGGCACCGGCCGATCTCGAGGTGGTGGGCGAGTCGCTGCAGGTCGAGCCTTACGCCTGCATGCTTCCGAAGGACGATCCGCAGTTCAAGGCGCTGGTCGATGGCGTGATCACCGGGATGATGAAGTCGGGCGAGTTCGAGAAGCTCTACAACAAGTGGTTCCTCGGGCCGATCCCGCCGAAGAACCTGCCGATCGGCCTGCCGATGAGCCAGGAACTGAAGGACAACATCAAGACGCCGTCGGACAAGCCCGCGACATAAGTTCTCCCCCAGGCTTCGGCGCACTGCGTGTCGCCTTTCGCCAACCCCCTTCCGGGGCAACACCGACCGCCCGGCGGAGCCGGTTCCGTGGTGTTCCGGAATAGAGGGGAAGGTGTGGGGCGGTTTCTTGATTGGAAGGAGTGATGTGACGCAGGTGGTCGGCATTCTGGGCGGCATGGGGCCGGCAGCGGGCGCGGATTTCGTGCGGCTGTTCGTCGAGGCTTGTGCGCAGCACATGCGTGCGCAGGGCGAGCCGGTGCGCGACCAGGCCTTTCCCGAGCACTGGCTGGCGCAGGTGCCGGTACCCGATCGCACCGGTGCGCTGGCGTCCGCGTCCCAGGGCGCGCACCAGCCGCTCGAGCCGATGCTCCAGGCGCTGGGCCGGCTGGCCGCGCTGGGCAGCCGCACGGTCGCGATCGCTTGCAACACGGCGCACGCATGGCATGCAGCGCTGCAGGAGCGCTTCCCACAGCTCGAGCTGCTGCACGTGGCGCGCGAGGTGGCGGCGCATCTGGCGGCACGGGGCGTGCGCGAGGTTGCGCTGATGGCGACGGAGGGTACCTACCGCGTCCACCTCTACGAACAGGCGCTGGCCGAGGCCGGGCTGACCTGCCATCTGCCGCGCGCCGCCGAGCGCGAACTCATCATGCGCGGCATCTACGACGGCGTGAAGGCCGGCGACTTGTCGCTGGCGGCGCGCTGTTTTTCCGAGGTGGCGCTGCGGTTGGCGCAGCGCCATGGTCCGATCCCGATCGTGATGGGTTGCACCGAGGTGCCGCTGGGCCTGCAGGACTGCGTGGCGACCGCAGCGCTGCAACTGGTCGATCCGGCGCGGGTGCTGGCGTCCGCGCTGGCGACGCGCGCCTATGCCGACAACCCTGCCGGCAATCACCTGGAGGCTTCGCGGCCTCTCGCCCAACGCCCCGGTTGATCCCCTACATTGCGGTGTGCCCGTCCGGGCGCATTCCCTTGTCCATCGATCCACTGGAGTTGCCGATGTCACTCGATACCCGTTCCGGGCTGCAAGCCGATTTCGATTCGCTGCGTCCCGGCGACAGCACAGATCAAGGCGCGACCCGACGCACCGCGCTGAAGGCAGCGTTGGGCGTGGGCTACGCCGCTTCAACGCTGCCCATTGCGGCACAGACCGCCATCACCACCTCCGCCGAAGGCCTGAAGGCCGGCCCCGTGAAGTTCAGCGTGGCCGGCTTCGACGTACCCGCCTACGCGGCTGCTCCGGCGGGCAAGACCGGGCTGCCCGTCGTGCTGGTGGTCCAGGAAATCTTCGGCGTGCACGAATACATCGCAGATACCTGCCGCCGCTTCGCCAAGCTCGGCTACCTCGCGATCGCGCCCGACCTGTATGCGCGCCAGGGCGATGCCCGGGGCTATACCGAGATCCCGAAGCTCATGGCGGACATCGTCTCGAAGGTGCCGGACGCGCAGGTCATGGCCGATCTCGACGGCGCGTTGCAGTACGCCGCGGCCAACGGCGGTGACGTGTCGAAGGCCGGCATCACCGGCTTCTGCTGGGGTGGCCGCGTCGTCTGGCTCTATGCCGCGACCGGCAAGGTCAAGGCCGGCGTGGCCTGGTACGGCCGGCTGGTCGGCCAGCCGACGCCGCTTTCGCCGACGCACCCGGTCGACATCGCCGCGCAGCTCAAGGCGCCGGTGCTCGGCCTCTATGGCGGAAAAGATCAGGGCATCCCTCTTGACACGGTTGATAAGATGAAAGCAGCCTTGGCAACCGGTACTCCGGCAGCCAAGGCATCGGAATTTGTCGTGTACCCCGAAGCGGGCCATGCGTTCCATGCGGACTACCGGCCCAGCTACGTCAAGGAAGCGGCCGATGACGGATGGAAGCGCGCCCAGGCCTGGTTCAAGGCCCACGGCGTCGCCTAGTCCTTTCGACGCAGCGGCGCCTCAGGCCGCTTCCGCCAAAAGCCGTCCCCAGGGGCGGCTTTTGTTGTTTGTGTTTGATGCTTTTTGAATCGATCCGGGCCTTGGCGCCCGTGTGGCAGGACCTTATGACTTTGCTGGCCATCATTGCGGCGACCCTGTTCGCCGGTATCGGGAGCGTCTGGCTCGCCGCCCTGCTCATGCGCGTCGGCGTGCGAAACGGCGGACGCGGCGTGAACTCGCAGCATCTGCTGAGCCTTGCGGCCGGCGCGCTGCTCGCCACCGCCTTCATGCACCTGTTGCCCGAAGCCTTCGAGAGCGGCATCGAACCGGCGCTGCTGTTCGGGCTGCTGCTGTTCGGCCTGGTGTTCTTCTTCCTGCTCGACAAGGCGGAACTCTGGCATCACGGCCATGAGCATCACCATGCGGTGCCGGGCGCGGGTAGCGCGCCACAAGAACATGACCATCACGGACACGACCATTCCCATACCGAGCATGAGCACACGCATGGGCATGCCCGTGGTGAACGGCGCGCCGGCGGCTGGGCTGTGCTGACCGGTGACAGCGTGCACTGCTTCGGCGATGGCATCCTGATCGCGTCGGCCTTCGTTGCGGACGTGCGGCTCGGCCTGGTT
>CAIQMJ010000910.1 GCA_903872875.1 uncultured Variovorax sp. | reverse complement strand
GGCCGCCTACGCTGCGCGCTACGTGGCCAAGAACATCGTGGCCGCCGGCCTGGCGCGCCAGTGCCAGATCCAGGTCGCCTATGCGATCGGCGTGGCGCAGCCGATGAACATCACGGTCTACACCGAGGGCACCGGCGTGATCCCCGACGACAAGATCGCCGAGCTGGTGCGCGAGCATTTCGACCTGCGCCCGAAGGGCATCATCCAGATGCTCGACCTGCTTCGCCCGATCTACCAGAAGACCGCCGCCTACGGCCACTTCGGCCGCGAAGAGCCGGAGTTCACCTGGGAAGCGACGACGCAGGCTGCTGCGCTGCGCGCTTCGGCCGGCCTCTGATCGGGTCCTGCTGAAGAGCTCTCGCTGAAAAGCTCGCAACCGTTCCGGCGGTTGCGGGCTTTTTTGCTTTTTTGGGTTCAGGGCTTGTGGACGGGCTCGAGGGCGATGGGTGACTCCTTCCGCTCATGTCCCCCGGCCTGCGGCCTCCTCCTTGACTTCGCTGCAGGAGTCACCCATCGCCCTCGGCCTGGCACGCTCCGAACAACGATCACGCGACGCTGGGGAAGCGCACGGTCACCAGCAGCCCGCGGGGTTCCCTGGGATTCGCCGATAGCGTCACCTCCGCATCAAAGGCGCGCGCGATTTCGCGGACGATCGCCAGACCCAGGCCCGTTCCCTCGGTGTCCTGCGACACGCGATAGAAGCGTTCGAACACGCGCTCGCGGACTTCGGGCGGGATGCCGGGCCCGTTGTCCTCGACGGTGAGCTCGACGCCCGTCGTGCCCGAACGCACGCCCACCGTGACCCGCCCACCTTCCTGCGTGTAGCGCAACGCGTTGTCCAGCAGGTTCGCCACCAGCGCATCGAGCAGCGCGGGCTGCGCCATGACCCGCGCCGCGCCCGGCGTGTCCGTCGCATCCAGGCCCAGATCGATGCCGCGGCGATCGGCCAGCGCGGCCAGTTGCTCGATGCAACGCAGCGCGACCCCGGCGAGGTCCACCGGCTCCAGGCCTGTGTGCGCATCGCCGTGCTCGGCCTGGGCCAGCAGCAGCAGCTTGTTCGTGACCGCGACCAGGCGCCGGTTGCTGGTCTGCATCTCGACCCACATCGCGTCCATGTCGGCGCGCCGCGTGTCCCAATCCTGGCGCTGCTGGCGGGTGAAGCGCGCGTACTCGATCTGCGACGCCTGCATCGCGAGCGGCGTGCGCAACTGGTGCGCAGCATCGGCAATGAAGCGGCGCTGCGCCTCGGAATGCGCGCGCAACTGGCGCACGAAACGGTTGATCGTGTCGGCGACCGGCCGGAGCTCGGTGTGCAGCGCCCGCGTGTCGACCACCAGATCGAGGTGCATCGGATCGCGCTCGGCCAGTTGCTGGCTCAGGCGCAGCACCGGCCGCAGTTCCAGCGTCAGCGCGACGGTGGTCAGCACCACGGCGAGCACCAGTGCGATCAGCAGGTAGTCGACCGACGGCCACCAGAGCGAACGCAGCATGTGGTCGCGGCTGCCGGTTGTCTTGCCGACCGCGATCGTGATGTCGCGCGCGCCGGCCACGTCGAACATCGAGCGCGTGGTCACCACGGCGCGCAGGTCGAAGCCCGAGAAGCGCGTGTCGTACCACTGCGCGCGGTCGGCGCCCTCGGGCTTGCGCACGGCGGGCAGCGGGAAGTCGGGCGACCCGGCCAGCAGCTCGCCGGAGGCGCTGGTCACGCTCAGGAACACGCGGTCGCGCTCGGGCGAGACGAACAGGCTCAGCGCCGACGGCGGCACGCTGGCCTGCACGTTGTCGCCTTCCCAGATCAACCGGTCCGACAGCACCTTGGCCGACGCCAGCAGGTCGCGGTCCTGCACGTAGTCGGCCACGGCGGCCGTGTTGCGCCAGCTCAGGTAGCCGCAGACCGCGACGAACAGCGACAGGGGCAGCAGCAGCCACATCGCCAGGCGGATGCGCAGGCTGGCCAGCACGCTAGTCCTCCTGCCGTGTCCGCAACAGGTAGCCGACACCGCGCAAGGTGATGATGGTCGCCTGGCTGGCCTCGAGCTTCTTGCGCAGGCGGTGGATGTAGATGTCGACCGCGTCCGCGCTGGGCTCGTCGTCGAGCCCGAACATGGCGTCGATCAGCGCCTGCCTGGACACCGTGCTGCCGCTCTTGAGCATCAGCGTTTCCAGCAGCGTGCGCTCGCGCGGCGGCAGCGCGAGGTCGTCGCCGGCCAGCGTGAACTGGCGCGTGCGCAGGTCGTAGCGCAGGTCGCCGCAGGCGATGTCGTTGGCCTTGCCCGGCATCTGGCGGCGCACCAGCACCTTGATGCGCGCCACCAGTTCGCGGATCTCGAAGGGCTTGACGAGATAGTCATCGGCGCCGATCTCCAGGCACAGCACCTTCTGGTCGAGCGATGCGGTGGCGGTGAGGATGATCACCGGCACCTCGTCGCCGCGCTCGCGCAGGCGGCGCAGCACCGCCTTGCCCGAGAGCTGGGGAATGTTGAGGTCCAACAGCACCACGTCGTAGCGCGCCTGCGCCAGCAGCCGGTCGGCCGCGTCGCCGTTCTCCACATGGTCGACCACGAAGTCCTGCGCGCGCAGCAGGCTGGACAGCCAGTGGGCGAGTTGCGGGTTGTCTTCGATGAGCAATAGCTTCATGGCGGCCTGACGGTGCGGGGGATTCTAGGAACAGCTTGGGGCCATGCGCCTGCCTAGGGATAACCATGAGGATTTCCGCAACGCAGCGAAAGCTGGCCGAAGGATGCCGATTTCTAGACTGGCTCCGTCCTGCGGCAATGGCGCCGGACGTCCACACAACACATCCGCCAGGAGACCCGAGACCATGTCCATGTTCGTCCGCACTGCACGTTTCGCTTCACGCCGCACGCTGCTCGCCACCGCCATCTGTACCGCACTGGCCGCCACCGCGTCCTTCGCACAGGCCGCCGAGGCGCCGATCACGATCATGGTCGGCGGCATCAACAAGATCATCTACCTGCCAGCCAAGCTGACCGAGGCGTTGGGCTACTTCAAGGACGAAGGCCTGAACGTCGAGCTGCAGTCGCAGCCGGCCGGCGTCGATGCCGAGAACCAGCTGATCGCCGGCGCCGTACAGGGCGTGGTCGGCTTCTACGACCACACCATCGACCTGCAGAGCAAGGGCAAGGAGATCGAAGCCATCGCCGTGTTCTGCAAGGTGCCGGGCGAGGTCGAGATGGTCTCGACCAAGGCGTCCGATGCCGGCTTCAAGTCGATGGCCGACGCCAAGGGCGGCAAGACGCTGGGTGTGACCGGCCTGGGCTCGTCCACCGACTTCCTCACGCGCTACCTGGCGGATCGCGCGGGCGTTGTGTCCAAGGAATACTCGCTGCTGCCGGTCGGCGCGGGCAACACCTTCATCGCGGCCATCAAGCAGGACCGCATCCAGGCCGGCATGACGACCGAGCCGACCGTGTCCGAGCTGCTCAAGACCGGCGACGCCAAGGTGCTGGTCGACCTGCGCACCGAAGCCGACACCGTCAAGGCGCTCGGCGGCGTGTACCCGGCAGCCAGCCTGTACGTGCAAAACGCCTGGGCCGATGCGCACAAGGCCGAGGCCGCCAAGCTGGCGCACGCCTTCGCGCGCACCATGGAATACATCCACACCCACAGCGCCGCCGACATCGCCGAGAAGGTGCCGCGCGACTACTACGGCAACGACAAGGCGCTGTACGTCGAGGCGCTGAAGGCTTCGCTGCCGATGTTCACCACCGACGGCAAGATGCCCGAGGGCGGCCCGGAAACGGTGCTGAAGGTACTGGCCGCCAACAAGCCGTCGATCAAGAGCAAGAACATCGACCTGTCGAAGACCTACAGCAACGCCTACCTGGCAGCGGCGGCGAAGTGACCATGCGAGACGGAGCCCCCGCAGGCCGGACCACGACGTCCGCCATCGAATTCCGCGACGTGTCGCTGCGCTTCATCTCGCAGGACGGCAACGCCACCGTGGCGTTGCGCAACTTCAGCATGTCGGTGGCGCGCGGCGAGTTCGTTGCCATCGTCGGCCCGACGGGCTGCGGCAAGTCGACCACGCTGAACATGATCACCGGCCTGCTCAAGCCCACGGTCGGTGAAGTGCAGGTGATGGGCCAGCCGGTGACCGGCATCGACCCGCGCATCGGCTTCGTGTTCCAGGCCGACGCGGTGTTCCCGTGGCGCAGCGTGGAAGACAACGTAGCCGCAGGCCCGATGTTCCGCGGCAAGGCGAAGAAGGAGGCCATGGCGCTCGCGCAGGAATGGATCCATCGCGTGGGCCTGGCCAAGTTCGGCAAGCACTACCCGCACCAGCTGTCGGGCGGCATGCGCAAGCGCGTGGCGCTGGCACAGACCTTCATCAACAACCCCGAGATCCTGCTGATGGACGAGCCCTTCTCGGCGCTCGACATGCAGACCCGCACGCTGATGCAGGACGAGCTGCTGCAGCTGTGGTCGGGCAACGGTGGTTCGGTGGTGTTCATCACCCACGACCTGGAAGAAGCCATCGCGCTGGCCGACCGCGTGTTCGTGCTGTCGGCGCGCCCCGGCACGCTCAAGCGCGTCTACGAGATCGACCTGCCGCGCCCGCGCGTGATGTCCGAGGTGCGCTACGACCCGAACTTCGTCGAGCTGTCCAAGCACATCTGGAACGACCTGCGCGAAGAGGTCGTCATCGCATGAACACGTCCATACGGAACTCCTCCATGTCCACCCTTTCTCCGCAGACCAACGCGCTGCCGGCGTCGCTGAGCGACGAAGCGCTCGCACGCGAATCCGAGATCGCGCAGGCCGCCATCCGCCGCCGTCGCAGCATCATCATCGCGCTGCGGCTGATCGTGCTGGTCGTCATCCTGGGCGGCTGGGAGATCTCGGCGCGCTACAAGCTGATCGATCCGTTCTTCTATTCGATGCCCTCGATGATCTGGGAGCAGATCGTCGAATGGGTGCGCGACGGCACGTCGCAAGGTCCGCTCTGGACGCAGGTGCTGGTGACGCTGGAAGAGACGGTCATCGGTTTCCTGATCGGCTCGGTCGCCGGCGTC
>CAIQMJ010000909.1 GCA_903872875.1 uncultured Variovorax sp. | reverse complement strand
GCCGTCCGCGCCGCGGTCGAGTGCGTGATCGAGTCGATCCAGATGGGCATACCGCTGGCGCGAGCCGAGATGCTGGACGCGCTCACCATCCGTGCCGTCAACGCGCACAGCCATACCGCGCTCAGCGAGCGCCCCACGCTGTTCCTCGAATTTGCCGGCAGCCAGGCACAGATCCAGGAGCAGGCCGCGGTGGTTCGGGAAGTCGCCGAGAGCCACGGCGGCGGCGCATTCCAGTGGGCCAGCCTGCAGGAAGAACGCTCGCGGTTGTGGACCCCGCGCCACCACGCGTACTTCGCGTCGCTGCAGCTCAAGTCCGGCAGCCGCAGCGTGACCACCGACGCGTGCGTGCCGCTGTCGGCCCTGGCCAGCTGCATCGAGGAAACGCTGGAGGACATCCAGACCCACGGGCTGCTCGCGCCGGTCTTCGGGCACGTCGGCGATGGCAACTTCCATTGCCTGGTGCTGGTCGATCCGAACCGATCGGACGAGACCGAGGCGGCCGAGGCGTTCAGCCAGCGCCTCGTCGCACGCGCCCTGCGCCACGGCGGCACATCCACCGGCGAGCACGGCGTCGGCCTGCACAAGATGCGCTACCTGGTCGACGAACACGGCAGCCACGCCGTGGCACTGATGCGAGCCGTGAAGCACGCGTTCGACCCGCACAACATCTTCAATCCCGGCAAGGTGGTGCGCTTCGACGATTGACGCGGCGCTGGAGTTCGGGCGCTGGCAGCAGGCCGAACTCATAACTCTTCGGCCCCAACGCAAAAGACACCGCCGAGGCGCGATCCTAGAATTTTTCAGCAATGACCCATTCTGAAAACTTCCCTCCGCCGGCCGTCGATCCGATGCGTGCAATGCCCTACTTTTCGCCGATCCGGCGGGAGGGCGAATGGGCTTTCGTCAGCGGCCAGATGGCGCTCGACGCGAACCTGCGCATCCAGGGAGACAGCGTCGCGGAGCAAACCCAGGTGTGCCTGAAGCGTATCTCGGACATCCTGCAGACCGACGGGTTGAAACTGTCGGACGTGGTCAAGGCCACCGCCTGGCTCGCCCGCGTTGACGACTTCGCCGAGTTCAACCGCCAGTACGAATCGATCTTCCGCGCCCAGACCTCACGGGCGCCGGCGCGTTCCACCGTCCGCGCCGATCTCATGGTGCCGGGCGCCCTGGTCGAAATCGAAGTGATCGCACGAGGAGCCGCCTGACATGCAAGACAACACGCTTCCCGACCTCGACCTCGAGGACATCCGTGCCACGGCAGCTGCGCTGAAGGGCGACGTGCTGCAGACGCCGGTGGCGCCCCTGCACGGAGTGACCGTGCAGCGCCTGCTGGGCGTGCAGGACATCTGGATGAAACTGGAACTCTTCCAGCACACCGGCTCCTTCAAGGCGCGCGGCGCATTGAACGTGGCCCGCCAGCTCACGCCCGAGCAGCGTGAGCGGGGCATCACCGCCGTGAGTGCGGGCAACCATGCCATCGCCGCCGCTTTCGCGGCGCAGAAAGTCGGGGTGTCCGCCAAGATCGTGGTGCAGGCCACGGCAAATCCCGCGCGCGTCGCGCTTGCGCGCGCCTATGGCGCCGAACTGCTGACCGCGCCCGACGGCGCGGCCGGTTTCGCGATGGTCGAGGCCCTGATGCGCGACGAGGGCCGCACCTTCATCCATCCCTTCGAAGGCAGGTTCACCTCGCTGGGTACGGCCACGCTCGGCCTGGAGTTCGGCGAACAGGTTCCCGATCTCGATGCGGTCATCGTGGCCGTCGGCGGCGGCGGATTGGCCAGCGGCGTCGCCACGGCCATCCGCAAGCTGCAGCCGAAGGCGCGCGTGTTCGGCGTGGAGCCCGAGACCGCGGACGTGATGCGCCGCAGCTTCGAAGCGGGCTCACCGCAGCAGATGAGCAGGCCGACGAGCGTCGCGGACAGCCTCGCGCCGCCGATGACCACGCCCATGGCGTACGGCCTGTGCCGCCGCCACATCGAGCGCATGGTCACGGTGAGCGACGACGAAATCTGCCGCGCGCTGGCCGTGCTCTTCCGTGACGCGAAGCTGGCGGTGGAACCCGCAGGCGCCGCCGCACTCGCCGCGCTGCTCGGCCCGCTGCGCAGCGAGTTGCACGGCGCCAAGGTCGGCTTGATCGTCTGCGGCGCCAACATGGACGCCACCGGCTACAGCCAACTGCTGGCCCGCGGCGAGCAGCAGCTGGGCTGAGCTCCCCTCCGCTCCAAGGCCCGATCCACCACAGCGCTTCCCACCGGTTGAATCCATGAAACGACGCACCCTTCTCCTTCAAACGGCCGCAGGCCTGTTCACAGCTTCCGGCATCCTGACCAGCGCACTGGCACAACCCAGCGATCTGAAGGGCCAGACCCTGCGCCTCGTCGTGGGCTTCCCTGCCGGCGGCACGGCCGATGCCGTGGCGCGCATGTTCGCGCAGGAGATGCAGGCAGCGCTCGGCGCCACCATCATCGTGGACAACCGCGCGGGTGCGGGTGGCCAGATCGCGGCCGAGTATTTCCGGTCGCTGCCGGCCGACGGCAAGACGCTGCTGCTGGGCAACAGCCACATGTTCTCGACGCTGCCACTCACGTCGCGCTCGGTCAAGTACGACCCGCAGAAGGACTTCGTGCCGATCGCTCAGCTGGCCACCTTCGAGAGCTCCTTCGCCATCAACAGCGCCCAGCCCGCGAAGACGCTGCCGGAATTCCTTGCACTGGCCAAGGACAAGGTGGAAGCGCGCAGCTACGGCATTCCGGCGGCCGGCAGCGGCCCGCACTTCATCGGCTATGTGATCGGGAAGACCGCCAACATCGATCTGCTGCCCGTGCCCTACAAGGGCGGCGCGCCGTTGCTCGCCGACCTGATGGGCAACAGCATTCCCGCCGCGGTGGACGCGCTGGGCAGCCACATCGAGGCACACAAGGCCGGCAAGATCCGCGTGCTGGGCGTCACCGGCACAGCGCGCCAGAAGACGCTGCCCGACGTGCCGACCTTCATCGAGCTGGGCTATCCCAAGGCGTTGAGCGCGTCGAGCTGGGTCGGCCTGTTCGCGCCGCCGGGTTCGTCCGCAGCCTATGCGGAACTCGTGGCGTCGGCCGTGTCGAAGGTGGCCGCCATGCCGGCGATCCAGGCCAACCTGAACAAGATCGGATTCGCCGCCGCCGCCGGCAGCCCGGCGCAGTTGCAGGAGACCGTGCGCAACGAACTCGACCTGTGGCGCCCGATCATCAAGGAGTCCGGATTCCGGATCGATTGATGACGTCGACCTCGATCCTGTTCTCGTCGAGTTACGCCAGCGCACGCCGCAGGTTCCTGGCCGCTTGCACGCTCCTCGGTCTGGACGCGTCGGAACACCGGCATCCGCTGGCTGGGGCCGATGGCGAGACGCTGGCGACCGACGTGGTGCGCATCGGGCCCGACGACGCATCGCGCCTGCTGGTGCTGACGTCGGGAGTCCATGGCGTCGAACTGTTTGCCGGCTCGGGCTGCCAGATCGACTGGCTGCTGGACGTCTCGGCCGCGCAGTTGCCGCCGGATACCGCCGTGGTCGTGGTGCACGCGATCAATCCCTGGGGTGCATCGTGGCTGCGCCGGTACACGGAAGACAACATCGACCTGTGCCGCAACTTCGTGGATTACCCCAACATGGCCCAGCTGCCGAGTGCGCCCGACTACGCGGCATTGCACCCGGCGGTCACGGCGGATCCGCGCGACGAAGCAGCCATCACGGCGGCGGACCAACTGCTGTCGGCCTTCGCGCAGACGCGTGGGCACCAGGCGTTGTATGGCGCGTTGATGGGCGGCCAGTACACGCTGCCCGAGGGCATGGGCTTCGGCGGCACGCAACCGACCTGGTCGCGGCGGACCATGGAGCGGATCCTGCAGACGCACGGCGCGGCGGCGCGCCATGTCTGCCTGGTCGACTACCACACGGGCCTCGGCCCCTATGGCTACGGCTCGATGGTCGCCCTTCAACAGGGCGAGGCCCTGGCGCGGATGCGGCGTGCCTTCGGAGGTCGCGTCGAGGCCGTGTTCGAGCACGGCGCGCCGGAGAACTTTGCGCCGGTCTACGGACATTCGACACCGGGGTATGAACGGGCCTTGCCCCATGCGACCGTGACCGCCGGCGTGCTGGAATTCGGCACCGGCCGATCGGAGCGGATGCTGGAACTGCTGCTGCGCGACCAGCGAGAGTGGGCCGCGGGACCCGGCCGGACGGACGTGCCGGCCGTGCGCCGCGAACTGCTCGAATTCTTCTATCCCGGACAGCCGGACTGGCAGCGCAGCCTGGTGGACCAGTCGCGTCTCATCATCGCCCAGGCCTTCGCTTTCCTCGCAACCAGCCATTAGTCATCGGCATCAGCCCGGTGTTTCTCGTCGGGCGCCGGCAGTATGCTCAGGCATCTGCTTCTGGCTGGGGGGTATTCGATGAGTGTTCCTTTCTGCGTGCCCAGCGACCATCGTGTCGTGGCCACCCGCCAATGGGGGCGCGTGCACGGCTTGACGCTTGCGCCGGAAGGCCGGACCGAGGGGCATCGCGAGTTTCTCTGGCTGCGGCCCGGCTTCTACGTCGCCATGGGGCAGCTGGTGCATCGAGGCGACCGCATCGACCGCTATCCGAGTGGCGACTTCTTCAAGCTGCACTTCCGCATGACCGGCCACAGCCGGGTCGGACAGGCGGCCTCGCCGACTTCGCAGGACGTGCGCCCGTTCACCATGAGCACGCTGGTGCAGCCGCAGGATTCGTACAAGGAGGAGCATTTCACTGCCGGTGAACACGAGCGATCGCTGACGATCTGCTGCTCGCGCGACTTCCTTCGCGAGCAACTCGGGCTGGACGATGTGCGAGGCGTCGATGATCCGATCAATCCCTATCTCTCCCGTGTCCGGCGTTTCGAATTGCAGCAATTCCCTCTGCATGCGGAGCAGATCGAACTCGTCGATGCGCTGATCGATGCACCCGCTGCCGACCCCTATCGCGGCCTCTCGGTGGAATCCAAGGCGGCGGCACTGCTGCATGGCTTCCTCTCCGGCATGGCGGAGAAGCGCCAACCCGGCGCGAATGGCGGGCTGGTCGGCGCGGACCTGGCCCGAATGACGCGGCTCAAGCGCCATCTGGACACGCGCCTGGGCGAAGCGGTCGACCTCGCCGACCTGGCACGCGAGCACGGGATGACCGAGAGACGGCTCGCCAACAGCTTTCGCAAGGCCTATGGAAAGACCGCGTCCGAGTACATGAACGATGCCCGGATGACCCGGGCGCGCCTGCTGCTCGAACTGGGGCAGGTCTCGGTGACGGAGGTCGCCTACCGCGTCGGCTATGGTCACGTGGCCAACTTCAGCACGGCTTTCAAGAGGACGTTCGGCATGAGCCCGCAAGCCGTGCGCAAGGAACACACGGAGACCGCAACGCGGCCGCAAGGAAAGCAGGCGAGCTGAACTCGCTGCAGCGCCGGCCGCCATGCCACAGGCTCCCAAAGCCATTTCGATCGCTACCTTGCTGGCCAACGTGCGCCGGCGCCTGACCGCCTCGCTGGACGCGGCGCCGCCGCCAGCCGAACCCACGGTCGCCTTTTTCTCCTTCGGCAATGAAACGACTCGTGCGCACGCGTTGCGTGCCTGTGGCAAGGATTTCGCCAGCCTCTGGCAAGCAGGGGCGGCTGCAGTGCAGGCCAAGGCCAAGCACGGCAGCCGACAGCCGACAGCCGACCCAACTGCGCATCGATGTCGTCGAGCAGATCGAGCAGACGACGTGGGGCGAGCTGAAGGCGCGCCTGCACGCGACGAAGCGCAACTACTTCACCCAGGGCCTGGCCGCGCGCGAGATGCTGGCGCGCATCGACGCCGATCCGCAGCTGCGCCCGCTGCTGGCGAGCTTGGACCGGGCGAAGTTCGATCGTGCGCTCGAGCACCGCGCCCGCCATCTCGCGTCCGACCCGGCTCGGATCGGGGCTCAATGCATATGGTTGTGCGACGGCGCAGCAGCAGCATCCGGCGCACCCACCGTGACGTTGACGTCGAGCTGGGTCTGCACGCCCCTGGCGTCTTCGAAACGAAGCGTGAGCGGCACCGCCGTTCCCTTGGGCATCGCCTGCTTCAGGTCCATCAGCATGACGTGGTAGCCGCTGGGCTTGAGCTCGACCGTCTGGCGCGCAGGCAGCGCGAGCCCGCCCTGCACAGGGCGCATCCGCATGGTGTCGCCTTCCATCTTCATCTCGTGCACTTCCGCGATGCCGGCCGCCGGTGTCGACACGCCCACGAGCCGCGCACCCGATGGCGCGCTCAGCTTCATGAAGGCGCCCGTGCCACTCTGGCCCGGCACCGCAGGACGGATCCAGGCGTCCTTCACGTCGACCGGCGCAACGCCGGGTGCGAGCACGTCCAGGCGCGCCGCCGGGAACTCACTCTTCGACCCACCCTTCGCATCGGCGCCGTCGGTCGGGAGCTGAGCCCAGTCGGCGTTGCCGTTCTCGCACGCCTGCAGCACCTTGAAGTACAGCGGCCCGGGCGTCGTGGTGAGCTTTCCGCGCAGGATGAATTCGGCCTTCTCGCCGGTCGGCAACGCCGACGCGGCACTGTCGGCAGTCCAGCGCACCTGGCTTTCGCCGGTCTTCTGGACATCGAGCGTCCACCCTTTGCGCGCCTGCGCGTCTTCCAGCGTGAATCCCTGCGGCAGGCGCACCGTGATGCCAGTGGTCGACTTGGCATCCTTGCAGGGATGGCCGACGCGGAACGCGGCCTCGTAGTCCGAGCCGGCGGTCGCCCCACCGGGCGGCAGCGTGACATGGGCCAGCGCGCCGCCGGCGGCGGTGGCGGCGCAGGCCGCGAGCATCTTGAAAGCAGAGAGTCGGGTCATGGTGTTTCCTTGGAAGACAGTGATGGCATTGGAAGACGGCGGATGGCAGTTACAGATCCCAGCGCAGTTCGGCCGTGTAGGTACGCTGCGGATAGGGGTGGAAGTTCCAGTACTGGTAGTTGTTGGCGTTGTCGATGCCTAAGGCGGCCGACACCTCCCTGGTGAACCGATAGCGAGCCCGCAGGTCGACGGTGAAATACTTGCTCGCACCGAAGTAGGCGGACGCATTCACGTCGCTGTTGTCGAGGTTCGAGTACTGCTTGCCGCTGTAGCGGGCGGCGACGGTAAAGGCCCAGCGATCGTCGGGCCTGTAGGTGGCATAGGCGGTGGAGCGCCACTGTGGCACACGCGGCTGCCACTTCCCCACACTCGCGGGGAATGCAGCATTGGCGACGGTCTTCGAGTCTGCATAGGTCAGGCTGCCGCCGAGGTCGATCCCGCGCATCACGACATCCTGTCCGCTGTACGACAGTTCGACGCCCGTCGTGCGCACCTTGTCGATGTTCTGGACGCGGGACACCGTGGAGTTCGGAATGAGCTGGCTGTACAGCGCATCGCGCGTCGTCTCGTGGAACAGCGTGGCCCGCGCCAGCCCGTTGCCGAGATCCTTCTCGGCCGACAACTCGCCGGTCCAGGATTTCTCGGGCTTCAAGTTCGGGTCGTTGATGAACGACAGCGCACCGCCGGACGTGGCGCCATAGAGCTCGCCCACGGTGGGGAAACGCACGGCGCGGCCGACCGACGCCTTGAGCACCGTGTCGGCGGCAAGCTGATAGGCCAGCGCCGCCTTGGGCGACACATCGGATTCACTGCGCTTCGCATAGGACTGGGCGCTGGTCGCGGTGGCGGTGAAGCCGTCTGTCGCCTGCCAGTCCTCGTAGCGCAGGCCGAGCACCGCCTTCCACTTCGGCGCGAACCGCCAGCTGTCCTGCACCCAGGCATTGAAGGTCTCGGTTCGCCCACCCACGTTGCTGACCAGCGAGACCGGATCGCCATCGAGCCAGCTGCCGGACACATTCGATTTCTGGATGCCCAGCTTGTAGGCATCCCGGCCCACGCCGAAATCCACGACGTGGGTGCCGCCCACGCCTTGCGGGCGCCAGGTGCCCTTGGCTGCGAGCGTGTTCCAGCCGGTGCGCCCGTCGCCCTGGTCCTGCACCGTGCCGGCGCCGCCCACGGCCGCGAGCGGCAGCGCCACCGTGGGCGCGCGCTGCTGGTCCTTCGCGTAGTCGTACAGGCTGGCGGACAGCTCCCAGTCGAACTCGCCCCTCGTGTTGCTCTTGACCGACAGGCCATGCATGTAGTGCGTCTGGGTGTCATCGGTCAGCGGGAAAGCCGTGGGCGCAAGGGTGTAGCTGCGCCCGCCGATGTTGACGGCGCCGCTGTACACGGGCGCGCCCGAGGCATCGCGCAGGTAGGTCTCCGGCCGCCCTTCGGACGTGTTCTGCCACCAGCCCAGCGTGTAGGTGGCCGTGACCGCCGGCGCGAAGTCGTACGACACCTTGAGCTTGGCGTGGTCCTGCACCGTGCGGTACGCCGTGCCGGTGCCCAGGATGTACCAGGGCGTGTTGGTGGTGTTCAGGCCGCGGATGGCGCCCGTCACCGGCATGCCCGCACCGCCGGCAATGCCCGAGGCCACGGTCGCCGTCGCAAAGGTCAGCGGCTGACCGTGGCTGTCGGTGCGGTTGACGTCGATCCACCACGCCCACGGGCCTTCGTTGTGCTCGCCGCTGCGGCTGCCGATCGACGCACTGGTCTGCCAGCTGTTGAAGGTCCTGTGCGTGCCGTACAGGTCGTTGGGCTGCGACGAATAGCCCGCCTTGACGTGCGCTTCCAGGCGGGTGGGCATGCGCGTCACGTAGTCG
>CAIQMJ010000908.1 GCA_903872875.1 uncultured Variovorax sp. | reverse complement strand
CTGCACCGCATGCCGGGCGCGCGCTACGACGTCCCGAAGACGCCTCAGCGCATGCCGGCGCTGTCCCCGACGATAGGGGACAGCCGGTATCCACCAGCGCACACGGACACGTCAAATCACGCGCCGCCCCATAAACCTCAACGTTCGATCGTCTTGTTCCACCGCGCATTCCAAGCCGGCCGGTTCGCGTTCACGCTCTCCCAGTCCACCGTGATCGCGGTCTTCATGTAGCCGCTGATCGCCGCCACCTGCGTCGCGCCTTCCCCCGTGGCCGGTGCCTTCGGGTTGGTCGGAATCTGGCTGCTGAACTGCAGCACGTTGGCCTGCACCAGCGGCGTCAGGAGGAACTCGGCGAGCTTCTGGGCGAGTTCGGGTTCGCTGTTGTTGGCGATCACGCACTGGCCGACCATCAGCACCACGGAGCCTTCCTTCGGGTTCGCATATTCCACCGGAATGCCCTTGACCTTCAGCGCCGCCACGGCCGTCGGCGTCAACGGAAAGATCGCCGCTTCACCGGTCTGGACCATTTCGGAAATCTTGGCCGAGCTCGGGATGTACTCCAGCACGTTCGGGCCGATCGTCGTCGGCCAGGCCTTGAAGCCCGGCTCGACGTTCTTGTCGTTGCCGCCCTGGATGCGGTTGAACATCAGGAAGCCGTGCAGTCCGAAGGATGAGGCCGACGCCGACTGGAACACCACCTTGCCCTTGAACTTCGGGTCGGCCAGGTCCATCCACGAGGTCGGCGGCGCCCAGCCCTTTTCCTTGAACATCTTGGCGTTGTAGGCCAGGCCGGTCACGCCCAGGCTCACGCCGCTGGCCATGTCGCCCTTGAAGCGCGCGGCCGGGTAGATCTGGCTCAGCGCCTCGCTCGGGCGCTGCTTTTCGCACAGGCCCATGCCGATCGCGCGGACCATCACGCCGTCATCGAGGAACATTACGTGCATCTGCGGCCTGTCCTTGTTGGCCTGCGCCTTGGCCAGGATGTCCGAGGAGGTGCCGGGCACCACCACCACCTTCGCGCCGTAGAGCTTCTCGAAGGCCGGGAACACGTACTGCGTGTACGCCTTCTCCATGGTCCCGCCGTTCATGCCGATGTAGAGCGTCTTGGTCTGCGCGCCGGCCGTGCCGCTGGCAACCAGGGCGGCTGCCGCCGCGACGGTGAACAGCGCGCGGCGCAGGGCGTTGGACTGGTGGGAAAGTGACATGGCTTTTCCTTTCGGGTGGGGATGTGAAGACGGAGGAAGGGTGCGGTGGAACGGGGAACGGAATTCAATGCGCGGGTGCCGCGGCAGCGGTTTCGGCGACCTCGGTGGCCACGAAGCGCTGGATGGAGAAGGCCTCGATCGGCGTGCTGCTGCGGCCGTCGCGCACCAGCTCGGCCAGCACCTCGCCGACGGCCGGGCCGACCTGGAAGCCGGCGCCTGCAAAGCCGAAGCCGTGGAACAGGCCGGGCGTGGTGCGGCTCGGGCCGATCACCGGTTGTCGGTCGGGCAGGTAGCCCTCGGTGCCGCTCCAGGTGCGGATGAAATGCGCATGGCGCAGCACCGGCAGCAGTTCGATCGCCTGGGTGGCCAGCGCGGCCAGCGAGGCGCGATCGGAACGCGCACGGTCGGCATCGATCGCCCGGCCCGGCCCGCCACCGAGCACGAGGTTGCCGCGCGCCACCTGGCGGCAGTACACACCGCCGCCTTCGACGCCCAGGCTCCAGTCCATGAAGAAGGGCATGGGCTCGGTCACCGCCATCGCGGGATGGCCCGAACGCATCGGCACCGCCTCGCCGAACTGGCCGGCGATGGCATTGGCCCAGGCGCCTGCGCAGTTGAGCAGCACCGGGGCCTGCACCTCGAGCACGTCGATCGCATGGCCTGCACGCAGATGGAACAGCGTGCCGTCGTGCGCGATCTCATCGACGCGCGTGCGCTCGTGGATCTCCGCGCCCGCACGCCGCGCGGCCTGCGCGAAGGCCGGCGACACGAGCCGCGGATTGGCCTGGCCGTCCTCCATGCACAGCGAGCCGCCGACCGCCTTGCCGCCAAGCCAAGGGCAGCGCTCGCGCAGGCGCGCGCCGGACAGGATGTCGATGCCCAGGTCGAAGTCGCGCGCCATGTCGCGATAGCGTTCGAGCGCGGCCAGGTCGGTCTCGCTGCGGGCGATCTTGAAATGGCCGGAGCGCAGGTACTCGCCGTCGGTGCCGATCCGCTCGGCCAGGCTTCCCCAGATACCGTGCGCACGCTGCGCCAGCGGCAGCTGGTTCATCGGCCGGCCCTGGCGCCGCACGCCGCCGTAGTTGACGCCGCTGGAACGCGAGCCGCACAGGTCGCGCTCCAGCAGCACCACGCGCAGGCCCATGCGGCGCAGCGCCAGCGCGGCCGAGCTGCCGACGATGCCGCCGCCGACGATCGCGACATCGGTATCGATGCGCCGGGTCATGCGTCCACCCTTTCGTCCGTTGATTGCTCCGCCGCGCCGTCCGCCGCATGCACGAGATGGATCGGGATCGGCTTGATCGGCGCCTGGCCGCGCAACCGGCCGACCGCGTCGATCGGCCGCCCGCTCGCATGCGCCAGGATCTCGGCTGCGGCGACGCCGCACATGCGCCCCTGGCAGCGCCCCATGCCGACGCGCGTCAGCGCCTTGAGGCGGTTCAGTTCGTCGGTGCCGGTGGCGCGCACGGTCTCGCGCAAGGTACCGGCCGTGACGTTCTCGCAGCGGCAGACCACCAGGTCGTCCGGCGCCTGCTCAGCCCAATCGTTCGGAAACGGAAAGGCGCGTTCGAGGCCGCGCCGGAAGACCATCAGGCGATCGAGCCGGGCTTCGAGCGCCGCCACACGAGCCATGCGTGCCGCGTCCAGTGCGATGCCCGCGTCCGCCAGCAGCGTCAACGCCGCGAGTTCGCCGGCCCATTCGGCCGCGTCGGCGCCCATGATCCCGGCGCCATCGCCCGCGAGGTAGACGCCGGGCACGCTGCTGCGTCCGCGCGCGTCGCGCACCGGCAGATGAGCGCGCTGCATCGGCGCATAGGCGAAGCCGCAGCCCAGCAGATCGGCGAGCTGCGTCTCGGAACGCAGCGCGTGGCCGAAGCCGACGGCATCGCAGGCCAGCGTGCGCTCGCGCCCACCTTGCGTGAACACCACGCCACGCACGCGCGCATCGCCCTCGATGCGCAACGGCGTCACGCCGCTGTGCAGTGCTACGCCGTGCGCGCGCAGCCAGGCCACGTAATACACGCCCTTCGCGAACACGGACGGCTGCGTGAGCATCGCGGGCATGGCGGCGACCTGGTCGGCCAGCCGCGCGGTGTCGAGCACCGCCGCCACCTGCGCGCCCGCCTTCGCG
>CAIQMJ010000907.1 GCA_903872875.1 uncultured Variovorax sp. | reverse complement strand
CTTCGTGACGCATACATTCAACGCACGCAGCAAAGCCGCAGCCAGGATGAGCCCGTCGCCGCGATTCAGTTCGAAGCCCTGCGTGCCGGAAAGCAGCAAGGCACCGATCAGCGAAAGAAGGACTGCGGTCCATTCGGCACGCACCGGACGACGTCCGAGCAGCAGCCATTCAACGCAGGGTGTGAATACCACGCACAGGCTGATCAGCAATGCGGCGTGGGTCGCCTGGGTGAGCAGCAATCCAAAGGTTTCGCACAGGAAGATGCCGAGCAACAGCGCACCGGTACCGGTCAGGTGTCGCCAGGTGCGCCAACCCGCGTGACGCAATGGCCGCAGTGCGGGCAGCAGCACGGCGAACGTGATGCCGAACCGGAGCGCGAGCAGGCCCAGCGCCGGATACACCGCAAGCGAGGATTTGGCGATCCCATAGCTGCTGCCCCAGACGGCTGCGACGGCCAACAGCATCAGGTCGGGAAGGGTGGCACGCAAGTTCATCCATGTCTCCAAAGAGAGCGTATTGTTCGTTGATGCATCTGAAAAGATAATGGCTCGTATCCGAACAACGTTCATGTCGAAGATGCACAAATGGTCGAAAGCCGATGGGGCGCATCCGTGAATCCGGGCGAATTGTTCGGGCTGCTGCCCGACATGGCGGTATTTGCTCGGGTCGTTGATGCGGGCAGTTTCTCGGCGGCGGCGCATCAACTCGGCAGCACTCCGTCTACGGTCAGCCGGCAGATCAAGCGGCTCGAAGAAAAGCTTGGCGTGCGCCTGCTGGAGCGGTCGACGCGCCGGCTTCGGCTGACGGATTCCGGCGCCCAGGTGCATCGGCATTGCCGCGACATGCTCGATGCCGCATCCGCTGCGGCGGATGCCGCGGGCGAGTCGGCTGGCCGGGCCCGTGGCCGCGTCAGCCTGAGTGCACCGACTGCGTTCGCCAAGACGGTGCTGCATCCGTTGGTGTCGGGCTTTCTCGATGCGAATCCGGACGTGGACCTGCAACTGGTGTTCACGGACCGGGACGTGGATCCCGTGGCGGACGATGTCGATCTGGTCATACGGCTGACCGACGATCCGCCACCGGGACTCGCGGGGCGGCCGCTCGGCGTTGTGAGATGGGTCCTCTGCGCATCCCCGGGCTATCTCGTCGCTCGAGGAATGCCGGAAACGCCGCGAGAACTGGCACAGCACGACTGCCTGCGTCTTGGAGAAAGTCCAGACGATGCCAACTGGCGCTTTCTCCGGAGTCACGAGTCGGTAACGGTCGGCGTGCGTGGGCGCTACGTTGCCAACCATGCAGGCGCTCGGCTGGAGGCTGCCGTGGCCGGTCTTGGCATTGCGAACTTGCCCGACTTCGTCGCCTCGGCCGCGCTGCGGCACGGGGACGTCGTGCACGTGCTACCCGGATGGACGCTGGACTCTCGCGCCTATATCGGCACGATCTGGCTTCTGTACCCGCCCAATCGTTTTCTGCCGCCAAAAGTGCGTGTGCTGATCGATCATCTTGTGGCGCAGCTCGCTCCCGCTGCGTAGCAGGCGCCCAAGAAAAAACCGGCGCGAGGCCGGTTCTCTTCAAGTCCGGGAACCGAAATCAGGGCCGGGCGACCTTCCATGCACCGTTGGCGAAGCCGTCACCGGTCGTGTCGCCGGGCTTTGCAGCCTTGGACCAGTAGTAGAGCGGCCAGCCGTTGTAGGCCCACTGCTTCTTGCCGTCGTCGCGCGCCACGACGGTGTAGCCACCCATCGGCTTGGCCGCGTCCGGTGCGACCAGCGCGGGCCAGTTGGTGGCGCACTGCGCATTGCAGACCGACTTGCCGCTGTTCGCGGTGTCGCGCGTGAAGGTGTAGAGCGTCATGCCGGTCGGGCCGATCAGCACGCCGTCGACCGTGCGGGTCGGTGTGTCGGGTGCCTGAGCGGTCTGCATACCGCCGCAGCCGGCCAGAACGGCAACGGCAAGGATCGAGGCGCTGAGCAGTTTCATGAGGTTTCTCCTTGGGGGTTAAAAAACGGTGAGACCGGTATTCCGGTGATGTGGATAGATGCGTGGACGACGGAAATCGAACGTAGCGCGGCAGTGTAGGACGCGCTCAGGGCAATTGCCGGTAGGTCAGCATCGCTAGATTCATCAGGGTTTCCCGAGGAAGTTTGCCTGCAATGGCATAGCCAAAGCCCTGGTCGACCCAGTAGAAGCTTGGCACAGGACCATCCGTCGAAAAGCGGAATGCGGATTCGGTCGCACGCGCCGAAGCGGCAGTGCCAGAGATGCTGCCGATGTAAAGCGTCACACGCTGGCCCGCGCTGTCCTCGAACATGAACTGAGCTCGGGCGCCGGCCTCGCCGGGCAACAGCCGACCGCCGACCAGCGTGTAGCCATCCGCGCTGAGGTCCGGCACCTTGAGCGGTTTGTCGAGCCGGCGAGAAAGCCACTGAACGAGATGCTGCTGCTCCGCGGCGGCGACTTCCACCGGATGGCGCTTTTCGGGCGCGTACACCGCATGCGCCACCGATGCGGCGTGCACGAACTCACCGGCTTGCGGTGCCCATGCAAGCCGCCCGCCTGCACGCTGCATTGCCCACTGACCGTTCGCGAGCCAGCCGGCACCAAAGGCGATCAGAACGCCTGCAGCCATGCCACCCCAACGCATCCAGAGAGCTTTTTGCGCCTGTTGCCGCGCCGTCATATTTGCTGCAGCGAGCAGCGATTCAGGCACGGGCTCGTCGAGGACGTTCTGGTGCAACGCACGCAGCGCTTCTCGCTGCACCAGCCACGCATGCACGTCGTCATCGGGCGGCAGCGGCGGACCGGGCGGTTGGGAGGGAGGGGTATTCATGGGCATACGGCGGGTGTCATTTGAGTCGGCGAAGCCCACTTCGGTTCACCATCGGCGCGGTGCCGTCCATCAATTCGTGCAGTCTGCTGCGCGCCCGCGAGAGGCGCGACATCACTGTGCCGATCGGAATGTCGAGAATCTTCGCCACCTGCGCATAGGACAGATCCTCCAGCGCGATCAGCAGCAGCACTTCGCGCTGGTCGTCCGGCAACAGCAGCACACAGCGTTGGAGATCGATGTGTTGATCACGGCCGCCGTCCGCGCCACGAAGCTCATGCGCAACGTCATCGACGTCGACGGTGGCGCGTGGGGGTGCACGTCTTGCCTGATTGGCGAACACGTTGTGCATCAGTGTGAACAGCCAGGCACGCAAGTCGGTGTCGACCGCCCAGAGGCGCCATTTGCTGCAGGCACGCTCGAGCGTGTCTTGCACGAGGTCGTCCGCAGCCCACGCATCGCCGGTCAGGACACGCGCATAGCGGCGCAGGCCCGGAATCTGGTCGATCAGGAGATGCGTGTCCATGCCGAATGAACACCGGTTGCGGCGGCCTTATTCCATCGACCCTGAAAAAGATGCGCGTTCAGCGGTTGCGGCTCTTCATTGCGCGTTCGACTTCGCGCTTGCCTTCGCGGTCCTTGATGGTGTCGCGCTTGTCGTGTTCGGCCTTGCCCTTGGCCAACGCGATCTCGCACTTCACCTTCCCGGCCTTCCAGTGGAGGTTGAGCGGCACGAGCGTGTAGCCCTTCTGCTCGATCTTGCCGGTCAGACGCCGGATCTGTTCCTTGTGCAGCAGCAGCTTCTTGGTACGAATCGAATCCGGGCTGATGTGGGTGGAGGCACTGCGCAGCGGGTTGATCTGCAGGCCGACGATGAACACCTCGCCATCGCGGATGATCACGTAGCCATCGGTCAACTGCACCTTGCCTTCGCGCAGCGACTTGACTTCCCAGCCTTCCAGGACGAGACCGGCTTCGAAGCGTTCTTCGAAGAAATAGTTGAAGGCGGCCTTCTTGTTGTCGGCGATTCGCTTCTGCTGGGGAGATGTGTCTTGTTTTTTGGTGGCCATGGATTCTCAGTTGAGGCTGCATGGCTTCAATACAATCAGTCGCGCACGCTGTGCCGATTCTATGAAAACTGTTCACAAGTCCGTTCTGATCTGGTACAGCGCCGAAGAGATGTATGCGCTGGTCACCGATGTCGCCCGTTATCCCGAGTTCCTGCCGTGGTGCGACAAGGCGCGCGTCATCGCGCAGGACGACACTGGAATGACCGCCGAAGTCGGACTTTCGTTCGGCGGGCTGCGCCAGAGCTTCACCACCCGCAACACCCATGTACCGGGCCGCGAGGTCCGGCTCAAGCTCGTCGACGGGCCGTTCTCCAGCCTCGACGGCACCTGGAAATTCAGCCCGGTCGGCGAGGAGGGCGAACGGGCCTGCCGCGTCGAACTCGACCTGAGCTACGGCTTCAGCAATTTCGCACTGCAGGCATTGGTCGGGCCGGTGTTCGACAAGATCGCCTCCACGCTCGTCGAGGCCTTCGTCAAGCGCGCCGAGCAGGTGTACGGCAAGACCTGATGATCGAGGTCACGATCGTTTGCGCCCCCGCGGCGCGCGAAGTGTTCGAGCAGACGCTCGTGCTGACCGACGGCGCGACCTTGCGCCGCGCAGTCGATGCCAGCCATCTCGCCGACCAATTCCCCGATCTGGATTCGGCGACGCTCACGCCGGGCGTCTGGGGTCGCGCAGTGGATTGGGATCGCGTGCTGCAGCACCTGGACCGGGTCGAACTGTGCCGACCGCTTGCGGTCGATCCCAAGGTCGCGCGGCGAGAGCGCTTCCAGCGGCAGGGCGCACGCGCCACCGGGCTTTTCGCGCGGCAGCGCGCCGGTGCCAAAGCCGGTTACTGAGCACGCCCCGCGCCCTCGACCGGATTGACCGCCCTGCAATCCCGTCGTCAGGCGCCAAGAATGGCGGCCTCGTTACAATCCGTCTTTTGGAGCTTCACCCATGCGCCTTCTTGGCAAAGCGCTCACCTTCGACGACGTGTTGCTGGTGCCTGCGTTCTCCCAGGTCCTTCCCAAGGACACTTCCCTCGCTACCAAGTTCTCTCGCAACATCACGCTGAACCTTCCCCTGGTTTCGGCTGCGATGGACACGGTCACTGAAGCACGCCTTGCGATCGCGATCGCACAGGAAGGCGGTATCGGCATCGTGCACAAGAACCTCACCGCCCAGGAGCAGGCCGCCCAGGTCGCCCGGGTGAAGCGGTACGAATCCGGTGTGCTGCGAGACCCTGTTGTCATTACCCCGACGCATTCTGTGCGCCAGGTAATGGCGCTGTCCGATCAGCTCGGCATCTCCGGCTTCCCGGTCGTCGATGCCGGCAAGGTCGTCGGTATCGTGACCGGGCGTGACCTGCGCTTCGAAAGCCGCTACGACGTACCCGTCAGCGAGATCATGACCCCGCGCGACAAGCTGATCACCGTGCCGGACGGCACCACGCTGGCCGAAGCCAAGGCGTTGCTGAACAAGTACAAGCTCGAGCGCCTGCTGGTCATCAACGGCGACTGGGAGCTCAAGGGCCTGATCACCGTCAAGGACATCACCAAGCAGACCAGCTTCCCGAATGCTGCGCGCGATGCCAATGGCCGCCTGCGTGTGGGCGCGGCGGTCGGCGTGGGCGAGGGCACCGAGGAACGCGTCGAGGCGCTGGTCAAGGCGGGCGTCGATGCGATCGTGGTCGACACGGCGCACGGTCACAGCAAGGGCGTGATCGAACGCGTGCGCTGGGTCAAGCAGAACTATCCGCAGATCGACGTGATCGGCGGCAACATCGCCACCGGCGCCGCAGCGCTCGCGCTGGTCGAAGCTGGTGCGGACGCGGTGAAGGTCGGCATCGGCCCGGGCTCGATCTGCACGACGCGGATCGTGGCGGGTGTTGGCGTGCCGCAGATCATGGCGGTGGACAGCGTTGCCACCGCGCTCAAGGGCACGGGCGTACCGCTGATTTCTGACGGCGGCGTGCGTTATTCCGGCGACATTGCCAAGGCGATCGCCGCCGGTGCGAGCACCGTGATGATGGGCAGCATGTTCGCTGGCACCGAAGAGGCGCCTGGCGAAATCGTGCTGTACCAGGGTCGCAGCTACAAGAGCTACCGCGGCATGGGCAGCATCGGCGCGATGCAGCAGGGCAGCGCGGACCGCTACTTCCAGGAATCGACGACCGGCAACCCCAACACCGACAAGCTCGTGCCCGAAGGCATCGAAGGCCGGGTGCCCTACAAGGGTTCGATCGTTTCGATCGTCTACCAGATGGCCGGCGGCGTGCGTGCCAGCATGGGATATTGCGGTTGCGCAACCATCCAGGACATGCAGGATCAGGCCGAGTTCGTCGAGATCACCTCGGCGGGCATTCGTGAGAGTCATGTCCATGACGTGCAGATCACGAAGGAAGCGCCGAACTATCGCGCCGAGTGAGGCCAGCAGCCGGAATCTGGCCCGATCTTGAAAGTTGGGCCAGATCACTTTAGAATTGAGGCCAGAATTTCAATATCTGGCCCCAATGCAATCCATCGGCATCGCTGAAGCCAAGAACAATTTCTCTGCCTTGATCGAGTCGGTCGAGAACGGGGAGGAGGTTCGCATCACTCGCCACGGCAAGGAAGTGGTGCGCATGCTGCCTGTTCGGCGCAAGCCCGTGATCACCGATGAGCAGATCGAACGCGAGCTCAGCCAGATCGATGCGCTGCATGCCGCCATTCGGCCTGGCGCTGCAGTGGATGTCCTGCTCAACGGAGGGCTGGGGTCATGAGCGCCTTCGTGATGGATGCGACCGTTACCGCCGCATGGCTGTTGCCGGATCAGGCGAGCGAACGCACCCGCAAGCTGTATGCGGCCATCCGACGCGACGAAGTCGAGCCGCAGGCGCCGAACAGCTGGCAATGGGAGTGCGCCAACGTCCTTGCCAACGGTGTGCGCAGCGGCCGCATCCCGCAGACAGCGGTCGAGGGGCTCTGGAGCGTGCTCGATGCCATTCGCCATCGCGTGGAACTGCATGAGCTGGCGCCGGCACAGCACAAGGCGGTGCTTGCGGTTGCCATCGACGTGGGCGTCTCGCAATACGGCGCCGGTTATCTCTGGCTCGCACGCTCGCTCAATCTCCCCCTGGCGACCTTCGACGCGCAACTCATCCAGGCGGCGCCCAAGGCGGGCGTCAAGCTGTTCGACATTTCCACGCTCTGAGACCTTCTCTCATGCAACACGACAAGATCCTCATCCTCGATTTCGGCTCGCAAGTCACCCAACTGATCGCGCGCCGCGTGCGCGAGGCGCATGTGCTGAGCGAAGTCCATCCCTGCGACGTCACCGACGAGTGGGTGCGCGACTATGCCAAGGATGGTTCGCTCAAGGGCGTGATCCTGTCCGGCAGCCATGCCAGCGTCTATGAGGACACGACCGACAAGGCGCCGCAGGCGGTCTTCGAACTCGGCGTGCCGGTGCTGGGCATCTGCTACGGCATGCAGACCATGGCGCACCAGTTGGGCGGCAAGGTCGAAGGCGGTCACAAGCGCGAATTCGGCTTTGCGCCGGTGCGCGCGCACGGCCATACGGCGTTGCTGAAGGACATTGCGGACTTCACGACGCCCGAGGGCCAAGGCATGCTCAACGTCTGGATGAGCCACGGCGACAAGGTGACCGCGCTGCCGCCTGGCTTCAAGCTGATGGCCAGCACCGACAGTTGCCCGATCGCCGGCATGGCGGACGAGGCGCGTGGGTTCTACGCCGTTCAGTTCCATCCGGAAGTCACGCACACCGTACAGGGCAAGGCGATCCTCGAACGCTTCGTGCACGGCATCTGCAACGCGAAGCCCGACTGGGTGATGGGCAATCACATCGACGAAGCCGTGGAGAAGATCCGTGAGCAGGTCGGCGACCAGGAAGTGATCCTGGGCCTGTCCGGCGGCGTGGATTCGTCGGTGGCGGCGGCACTGATCCATCGTGCGATCGGCGATCAACTCACCTGCGTGTTCGTCGATCACGGCCTGCTGCGCCTGAACGAGGGCGACATGGTCATGGAGATGTTCGAAGGCAAGCTGAATGCGAAGGTGATTCGTGTCGATGCGAGCGAACTGTTCCTCGGCAAGTTGGCGGGCGTGAGCGATCCCGAGGCCAAGCGCAAGATCATCGGCGGCGAGTTCGTCACGGTGTTCAAGCAGGAAGCCGCCAAGCTCAAGGCCGGCGATGGCGGGCACAAAGGGGCGACCTTCCTTGCCCAGGGCACCATCTATCCGGACGTGATCGAATCAGGCGGTGCCAAGAGCAAGAAGGCCGTCACGATCAAGAGCCATCACAACGTCGGCGGCCTGCCGGAGCAGCTCGGCCTGAAGCTGCTCGAGCCGCTGCGAGACCTGTTCAAGGACGAAGTCCGTGAACTCGGCGTCGCGCTCGGATTGCCGCCGGAGATGGTGTACCGCCACCCGTTCCCCGGCCCCGGCCTGGGTGTGCGCATCCTGGGCGAGGTGAAGAAGGAATACGCCGATCTGCTGCGCCGGGCGGACGCGATCTTCATCGAGGAGTTGCGCAACTTCGTTGACCCGGAAACCGGCAAGACCTGGTACGACCTGACTAGCCAGGCCTTCACCGTCTTCCTGCCGGTGAAGAGCGTCGGCGTGATGGGTGATGGACGCACCTACGACTACGTCGTTGCGTTGCGTGCGGTGCAGACCAGCGACTTCATGACGGCCGACTGGGCCGAGCTGCCATATGCACTGTTGAAGAAGGTGTCGGGACGGATCATCAACGAGGTGCGCGGCATCAATCGTGTGACGTATGACGTGAGCAGCAAGCCGCCGGCGACGATCGAGTGGGAATGATCCGAGCGGATACGACACTCACTTCCGCCGCTGCCGCACCTCTTCCGCCAACGCCAGCACTGTCAGCGGTGCCGATCCTTCCGCCTTGTTGCTGATCGTCACATACGCAGGGTGGCCTGCATCGGTCGTTCCGACGATCACGCGCGCCAGCGCGGCGTGGGTGTCCGGATCCGGGTCGACGATCTTGTCGAAGGGAAGATAGAGTTCGCGCGCCTCTTCATAACCGTATGCGCCGTGCAGGCGGTTCAAGCTCCATCGGCACACCAGTGGTCCGGGCCAGAGTGCGCGCAGCAGCGGAAGCTGTTCGCTGATTGGCGGCAGCTTCGGGTGCAGGCCCAGGCAGTAGGTCGCACCGGTCTCGCGCAGGGCGTCGGTGAAGGCTGGCGTCAAGAATTCAGGATTGCGGACTTCCACAGCGATCACGCCATCTGGCGCGAGGGGCGCGAGCGAGGGCAGGGCGGCAAGCATCGTGCGCAGTTGATCCAGAACCTGAGGCATCCGGGCGAGTCGCGGACCGGGCAGGGGACTGAGCTGGAAGACGAGCGCACCGATCTTGTGGCCCAGGCCGTCGAGCGCCGGCTGAACGAATTGTTCGATGGCCAATTGCGGATCGAGAAAGGCGGGGTTCGGCTGCATGCCGCGGCCGTCGTCACCTCGGACCATGGCGTCGGCGATCAGGCTCGGCGCCTTCACGACGAAGCGGAAGTCGTCGGGCACCTGCGCCGCGTAGGCTGCGAACTGACTGGCCGTGAGCGGCCGATAGAAGGTTCGGTCGATGCTCACGGTACGGAACAGCGGATGCTGCACGTACGCCGACAGTCCGTGCTTCGATAGTACGGACTGCTCGTAGTCACCTTCCCAGACCAGCCCGGTCCAGCCTGGGAAATACCAGGACGAAGTGCCGAGTCGCAACTGCGGTGGCAAGGTTTCGCTCAGCGCATGGTGCGCAGGGTTCGGTGGCAGCGGCTGCACCTGCGTCGCCTTCGCGGCCTTGGCCGTTCTGGCTGGCCGCGAGGGCTTGGCCGGCACCGCGTCTGCCTCGTTGGCCGGTGCATCCTCGGGTGGTTCCGGCACCTCGGGGTCGTCGAAAAGTGAGTCTTGTGTCGCCATTCGCTATCACGTGTCTGTCTGCATTGTCCGCGACATGCCATGACTCGGGGACAATCGGCCATTCGACTTTCCAAGGCCGCCACCCCATGTACATGCCGCCTCAGTTCAATGCCAAGGATCCTGCGCTCGCTCTCGCGCTGATGCGCGCGCATCCTTTCGCCAGCCTGATCTCCAACGATGACGACGGACTGCCCTTCATCACGCATCTGCCCCTGGTCGCGGAGGCCCGTGGCGATCAGGAGATATCGCTGTGGGGGCATTGCGCCAAGCCGAATCCGCATTGGCGGTACCTGGCGCAGCGCCCGGCGGCCGTGGTCAGCTTCATGGGGCCGCATGCCTATCTGTCGCCATCGGTCTATCCGGACCTTGCGCGCGTGCCGACCTGGAATTACCTGGTCGTGCATTGCACCGTGGAGGCGACGCTCATCCAGGAACCCGAGGCCAAGGATGGTCTGCTCAAGAAGCTCATCGGCGAGCACGAAGCCCGCTACGCGCAGCAATGGCGTGATTTGGGGGACGCGTTCCAGCACAAGATGCTGGCCGGCATCGTCGGCTTCGAACTGCGTGTCGTGTCGCTGCAATGCAAGATCAAGCTGAACCAGCATCGTCCCGAATCGCATGCAGCGATGCATGCGATGTATGTGCAGGGAACCCCGGACGAACGCGCGCTTGCCGATTGGATGGCGCGACTCGGCATGGCCGGCGAACCGCCCAGCGTGGCATCGCATGTCTGAGCTGTTTCCGACAGCCGCCGTGGCAAGCCTTGCGCCTCATGCGTGATGCCGACTGGATGGCCCTGGCGCTCGCAGAAGCGCGCCAGGCTGCCGAGGCCGGCGAGGTGCCTGTCGGCGCCGTGCTGGTGAAGGACGGGCAGTGCATCGCGACCGGACGCAACATGCCGATAGCGACGCACGACCCGAGCGCGCATGCCGAGATCAACGCGTTGCGGGCCGGCGCGGCGGCGCTCGGCAACTACCGGCTCGATGGCTGCCAGCTCTTCGTCACGCTCGAGCCCTGTGCCATGTGCGCGGGCGCGATGCTCCACGCGCGGCTGGCACGCGTGGTCTTCGGCTCGGCCGATCCGAAGACTGGCGCAGCCGGTTCCGTGGTCGACCTGTTCGCGCAGCCGCAGCTCAACCATCGCACGCTCGTGCAGGGCGGCGTGCTGGCGGAAGACTGTGGAGCTGTGCTGCGAGGCTTCTTCGCACAGCGCCGTGATGTGGCGCGATTGGCGGCCGAACCGCTGCGCGACGATGCGCTGCGGACGCCCGAGAAATCTTTCCGAGCACTGAATGATTACGGGTTTGCGCCGCACTACATGCGGGATCTGCCTGTGCTCCAGGGCTGGCGCCTGCATTACATCGACGAGTCGGCGCCCGGCGCGGACATCACCTGCATTTGCCTTCATGGTCCGGGGGAATGGAGCTACGCGTTTCGTCATCTACCCAAGGCTGGGGCATGGCGCGTGCTCGCCCCTGACCTCATCGGATTCGGAAAGAGCGACAAGCCCAAGCGTGAAACCGTTCATCAGCTCGACTGGCACGCGCGCGTTGTGGTCGACTGGATCGCGGCCGTGCAGCCGGGACCGGCGGTCCTGGTCCACAGTGCGTCGGCCGCCGAGCTGGCCACCAAGGTGCTCGCGTTGGCCGGCACGCGGTTTCTCGGCGTGCTCGTCGCGTCCGACGGCGATGAAGACGTTGCGGACGCGTGGCGCGCCCCTTTTCCCGATCGCGGCCACGAGGCGGCATTGCGTGCGCTGGGACATGTACAGCCTGCAGCGTCCGGGCCCGATGGCGCCGGAGCAGCCCGGCTGGCGCAAAAGGCAATGGGATACTTCGCTTCGTGACGAAACACATCTATATCTATTCCCCGGCCGGTGCTGTGCGCGACAAGGCGGCATTCCGGCGCGGTGTCGCGCGCCTCAAGACGCTTGGCTACGAGGTCGAGATCGACCCTGATGCGTTGCGCAGCCATCAACGTTTTGCGGGCGACGACGCAACGCGCATCGCCGCGATCGGCCGTGCTGCAGCGAGCCAGGCGGACATCGCCCTGATCTCCCGCGGTGGCTATGGCCTGACCCGCATCCTGGACGCGCTGCCTTACAAGGCCATCGCCAAGTCGATCGCGCGGGGCACGGAGTTCGTCGGGTTGAGCGATTTCACGGCCTTTCAGCAGGCGTTGCTCGCCAAGACCGGCGCGGTGACGTGGGCGGGGCCATCGGTGGGCGAAGATTTCGGCGCGGAGGCTGGTCCGGACGACATCATGGAAGCATGCTTCGACGATCTGGTGTGTGGCCAGGGCGAAGGCACCGGTTGGCGCGTGCCAGCGCGCGATGGCGACATGCCCGCTTTGCGTGGCGTGCGAGACGCCGTGCTCTGGGGCGGCAATCTGTCAGTGCTGACGGGTTTGCTTGGCACACCTTATTTCCCGTCCATCGAAAAGGGCGTGTTGTTTCTCGAGGATGTGCACGAGCATCCGTACCGGCTCGAGCGCATGCTTGATCAACTACGCCATGCCGGCGTACTGGCACGGCAGCGTGCCATCGTGCTGGGGCAGTTCACGAACTTCAAGAAAGTGCCGCACGATCGCGGTTTCAGCCTGAAGACGGTGATCGAGCGCCTGCGTTCATCGCTCAAGGTGCCCGTGCTCACCGGTCTTCCGTTTGGCCATGTTCCGACCAAGGTGCTCCTGCCAGTCGGAGCCAAGGTCGAGATGGCGACGGACCAGCGTGACGTGTTCATGATGTGGGGTCATCGGCATGCCCATGCAGAGCCGCATGGTGCAGCCCATGCGCACGACCACGCACATTCGCACGATCACGATCACGATCACGATCACGATCACGATCATGACCATAAGCACTGATCGGGCGAGCGATCCGTGCGCGGCCGGCGTCCGGTGGGCAGCCAGCCTAGCTTGGTGCTAGGGCGTCTTTGGACCAGCCCGGTCGCCGTATTGAGGCCGTCTGGATGGAAACGTCATTGGAGGCGGATCGGGTGCTGCAAGTGGCGGCCAGTCTGGCTGGGCGTCTGAACCATCCGTATCACGCGCGACCGCTGAAAGGCTCGGCTCAGGGGCACTCGGCGTTGATGATTTCAAGTCAGTTCCAGGGCTAGGAGTCTGGGCGGCAGAAGCTCACGCGCGTGATTGCTGAGGCCCATTCGGGTCGTTCGGGGTCGCGCACAACACCGCGAGGCCTGCGGTCACAGCGCAGAGGCGCTGATGGCCGCTTTGCGAGGCCCGAGGGTTCGTT
>CAIQMJ010000906.1 GCA_903872875.1 uncultured Variovorax sp. | reverse complement strand
GATCGCGCGATCGCGGCGCTGCTGCAGCATGCGGCGCAGCATGCCGCCACGCCGGTGCTGGCGCGCACGCTGATGCAGCCGGCGTCGGTCACGAGCTTCGGCTTCAAGTGCGCAGGCTGGGTTGCGCCGCTGGTGCGCAGCCGTGAGCGGCTCCGGGTCGCGGCGCCGCACGCGCTGCGCGTCCAGTTGGGCGGCGCGGTCGGCACGCTGGCGCAGATGAAGGGGCAGGGCGCTGCCGTGCGGGCGCGCATGGCCGAGTCGCTCGGCCTCGGCGATCCGGGCGCGACCTGGCACACGCAGCGCGACGAGTGGGTCGCGCTCGGCTGCGAGCTCGGCCTGCTGACCGGCAGCCTCGGCAAGATCGCGCTCGACATCTCGCTGATGGGCCAGTACGAGGTCGGCGAGCTGGCCGAGCCCAGCGAGCCGGGCCGCGGAGGATCGTCGGCGATGCCGCACAAGCGCAATCCGGTGGCCTCGATGGTCGCGCTGGCCGCCGCGCACCGCGCGCCGCAACGCGTGGCGGCGCTGCTGGCCGCGATGCCACAGCAGCATGAGCGCGCGCTCGGCGCCTGGCAGGCCGAGCTCGCCGAATGGCCGCAACTGTGGATGGCGGCGCACGGCAGCCTGCATGCGCTGGCCGGCGCCTTGCCGGGACTGCAGATCGACGCGGCGCGCATGCGCGCGAACATCGACCACCTGCGTGGCGAGCTGCCGCAGCAGGCCGCGGACGAGTGGTTCGACCCGGGGCTGTCGGATCAGATCGCGGCGACGGTGCAGGAACAGGTCGCCGCACTCGGGCATCGCTGGGTCGCCCTGCGCGGCCCGGGGGCTTCACGCAAAATCGGTGCACCTGCCGCCACCGAAAGTTCTTCCTGATGAATGAAAGTACGCCGCCCGCCTCCCAGTACGAGGCCGGTCTCGTCAATCGCCGCCGCGTGCTTGGCGATGCCTGGGTCGACAAGTCGCTTGCCAACCGCAACGGCTTCAACGCCGAGTTCCAGGAACTGATCACCCGCCACGCCTGGAACGACATCTGGGGACGCCCCGCGCTGGGCGACAAGACGCGCCGCTTCATGGTGCTGTCGATGATGCTCGGCATCCACGCGTACGAGGAGTTCGCGATGCACGTGCGTGCCGCGCTCGACGGCCCGCCCGAGTCGCGCCTCACCCCCGACGACATCAAGGAAGTGATCATGATGTCGGCCATCTACTGCGGTGTGCCCGTGGCGAATCACGCCTTCGGCATCGCCACCGGCATCCTCCGCGAAAAAGGCCTGCTGGAACCCGCGAAGTGAGTGGCCCGGCCGCCTCGCGCCGCGCCGACGGAATCTCCTTCGCGCTGCTGTTGCCGCTGCTGCTCGCGGCCCAGCCGGTGGCCACCGACAGCTACCTGCCCGCACTGCCCGCCATCGCGCGCGAGATGGGCGCGGCCAGTGCCACGCTCACCGTCTTCGTCCTCTGCTTCGGCCTGGGCCAGCTGCCATGCGGGCCGTTGGCGGACCGCTTCGGCCGCCGCCCGGTGCTGCTGACGGGCCTGGCCTGCTACACGCTCACCGCGATGGGATGCGTACTCGCGACCGGCGTACCGATGCTGGTCGTCTGCCGCGGGCTGCAGGGCTTCGCGATGGCCGCGGTGCTGGTCTGCGCACGAGCTGCCGTGCGCGACCTTTATCCGGCGCACGAGGGGCCGCACGTCATGGCACGCGGGCTGACCGGCCTGGGCGTGGTGGCGCTGGCGGCGCCGCTGATCGGCGCGGCCGCGGTGCAGTGGGGCGGCTGGCGCTGGGTGTTGGGCGGCATGGGGCTCTATGCCGCCGTGCTCTGGGCGCTTTGCGCACGCTACTTTCACGAGACGCTGGTGGCCGGCGCGCCGGGCGCGCCCCGGGGCAGCCTGCGCGAGGTGTTCGCGAGCCAGCGCTTCCGGGCCTGGGCCTCCGTCGCCGCGTCGACCTACGGCGGCATCTTCTGCTTCCTGCTGTTCTCGCCGATGATCTACATCGACTACCTGGGCTTCTCGCCTGCGATGTATGGCTGGATTCCCGCGGGCGGCTCGCTGATCTATGTCTTCAGCACGACGATGTGCCGGCGCCTGCTGCGGCGCTTCGGTCCCGTGCGCACGGTGCAGATCGGCGCGCTGCTGAGCATCGGCGGCCCGACGCTCCAGGCGCTCGGCTGCTGGCTGCTGCCGATGAGCGCCTGGCCGCTGCTGCTCGGTCATGCGGTGTTCGTGCTCGGCCATGGCATCCATCAGCCCTGCGGCCAGGCCGGCGCGGTCGGCGACCTGCCGCACCTGGCGGGACGCGCGGTATCGTGGTCGGGTTTCTGGATGATGCTGGTTGCCTTCGTGGTCGGCCAGATCGCCGCGGCCTTCGTCGGGCCGGACAACAGCAGCGGCGCCTGGCCGATGGTGGTGCCGATGTGGCTGGCCGGCGTGTCGCTGGTGCTCATCGCTTTTCTCTGGCTGCCGCGCCTGCATGCGCCCCGCCTTCAACAACGAAAGGACACGTCCTCATGATCCAACTGAATTTCATCCGCGAAGGGCAGGGCCCGATCGTCGTGCTGAGCCACGCGCTGGGTTGCGACCTGCACATGTGGGACGCCGTCGCCGAGCGGCTCGCCAAGGCGCACACCGTGATCCGCTACGACCACCGCAACCACGGCGCGTCCGAGCGCGTGCCCGGCGCGTTGAGCATGGAAACATTGGCCGAGGATGCGGCCGCGCTGATCGCGCGCGAGGCCGACGAGCCGGTGCATTTCGTCGGCCTGTCGATGGGTGGCATGACGGCGCAGGCGCTGGCGCTGCGCCATCCGGGGTTGCTGAAGGACGTGGTGATCGCCAATTCGTCGTCGCACTACCCGGACCAGGCGCCCTGGGTTGCGCGCGCGGCGCGCGTGAAGGCCAATGGCGTCGCCGACATCGCGGCCGGTGCGGTCGAGCGCTGGCTCACCCCGGCCTGGACCGCCACGCCGGAAGGCACGGCAGCCGCCGCGGCGCTGCACAGGACATTGGTCGCAACGGATGCGGGCGGCTACATCGCCAGCTGCAATGCGGTCGCGGCGATCGATTTCCGCGAGAGCAACCGCCGCATCGCGGTGCCGACCCTGGTGATCGCCGGCACGCAGGACCTGGCCACGCCGCCGGCCATGTCCGAGCAGATGGCCGCCGCGATCCCGGGCGCGAAGCTAGCAACCATCGATGCGGCGCACGTGAGCGCTGTCGAGCGGCCGGACGAGTTCGTCGAGTTGCTCATCAACTTCTGGAGAGGCTAGGCCCTCCCCCAGGCTTGCGCACTTCGTGTCGCGGCGCCAAGCCCTTCCGGGGGCAACACCAACGGCCCGGCAAAGCCGGTTCCGTGATGTTTTCCGGCCGGGAGTGCGTGACAACGACGGCTGTGGGGTAAATCGGTGGATGGTGGTTGAAGGTCCGTGCTTCGCCCTCATCATTGCTGTCAGTTTCTCTTTCACCTGACTGGAAAGCGCCTGCGATGACCGCCCGTTTGAAGATCGATTTCGT
>CAIQMJ010000905.1 GCA_903872875.1 uncultured Variovorax sp. | reverse complement strand
GATGCTGTCCTCGGGCAGCAGGTTGGACACGATCCGCCCGACCCAGGTTGGCGTGAGCGGGGCATCGTCGATCGGGTAGAGCGACGGCGCCACGCCCGGCGCATCGGAGCCCGCGCCGACAGCCTCGGCGAGCGCCTCGAGCGCCGCCGCGCTGTCGAAGCCGGGCGCACTCAGCGTCAGCGTGCGCGCCGGCTGCGACAGCGTGCCTGGCAGGCCCGCATAGCCGAACAGCGACACCGGCTGTGCGCTTCCCGCCAGCACGACATGGCTGCCCTGGCCGAGCGCCGCGATGGCCGGCTCGGGGAAGTAGGGCAGGCGGTCGATGTCGGGCAGCCCGCCGCCGCGTTCCGCGCGTGCCGGGAAGGTTTCGCCATAGAACCGTGCGCGGGTCGTCGAAGCGATCCGGGCAGCGGCTTGCTGGCCCCGTGCGCTCAGTGCATCCGAACCGAGCAGGAAGACCAGCGGCTGGCCGTCGCGCAGCAAGCCGGCGACGCCTTCGACGGCCTCGTGCGCCACCGATGGACGCGCGCGGGTTGCGCCCGCGGGCGGCGGCGCGCCGTCGGTCGGGGGCGCGACCGCTGCCGACTGGTGGTCCACCGGAACGATCAGCGTGGCGATATGGCCGGTGGCCTGCGCGGCGTGCGAGATCGCTTCGCGCATGTCCGCAGCCATGGCCTCGGGGCTGCCCACGGTTCGCGTCCAGCTGGAGACCGTCCCGGCCAGTGCCGTGATGTCGCTGTCCAGCGGCGTGTCGAGCTTCAGGTGCTCGGCGGTGTGCTGGCCGATCAGGTTCACCACCGGCGAACGCGCGCGCCTGGCGTTGTGCAGGTTGGCGATGCCATTGGCCAGGCCGGGGCCGAGGTGCAGCAGGGTCAGCGCCGGCCGCCCGAGCATGCGGCCGTAGCCGTCCGCGGCGCCGGTACAGACGCCTTCGAACAGGCCCAGCACCGCGCGCACGCCGGGCGCGTCGTCCAGCGCCTGCACCAGCGGCATCTCGGTGGTGCCGGGGTTGGCGAAGCACAGCGTGACGCCGCTCTGCCGCGCGGCGGCCAGCATGGCCTGCGCTCCGTTGCTCATTGCGTCCATCGGACCTTTTCTCCCATTGCGTTCTGTGTCCATGCGGCGCATCGACTGCTGCGGGAAATCATAGGGACGGCCTCTCTGGCGGCCGAACGATAAAAACGCGTGGGTCGATCAGCTTTGCTGATGCAGCACGCTGCTGCGCTGCCGTCCGGCCGGTACCGGTGCCATGCCGGGCTGTTCCCGCAGCAAGGCCATGAAGGCCGCGACCGCCGGCGACAGCGCATCGCGTGCCCGGTGGTAGACGTGGAACGATCGCTCGACGACCGGCTCGCGCAGTGCGACGAAATGCACGTTGAAGTGCGGCGCCAGCGTTCGCACATAGAGCGGCGCTGCCGTCACGCCCATGCCCGAACCCACCAGCGCGAGCGCGGTGGTCAGGTAGGTCACCTGCGTGGCGACCTGGAAGGTCATGGCCTTCTGCTGCGCGTGAAGGGTGTCTTCGAGCTGGCGGAAGAACTCGTTCGAATACACCACCCAGCGGTCCTCGCGCGTGTCCTCCCAGGTGGCGTTGCGGCGCCGGGCGAGCCGGTGGTCGAGCGGGCACACCAGGCAGATCGACACGTCGAGGAAGGGCGTCGCCGCGATGTCGTCGCCGGTCGGGCGCTGCGGACCGAGCCCGATGTCGACGTCGCCGCTTCGCACCACGTCGACCACGCCGTCGGTCGACGCGTCGGTCAGCGTGAGTTCGATGTCCGGGTAGCGCGCGCGGAATGCGGCCAGCACCGGCGGCAGCCAGGCGCAGGCCAGCATCTGGGAGACCACCAGCCGCAGGCTGCCGCGCTTGAGGTTGCGCAGGTCGGTGGCGCCGTCCTTCACGTGCTGCAGGTCGCGCAGGATGCCCTGGACCAGCGGCAGCAGCTGGCGCCCGGCCTCGGTGATCGTCAACGTGGTGCGTCCCCGGTTGAACAGGGTCAGGTTCATCTCGGATTCGAGCTGGCGCACCAGCATGCTGACCGCCGACTGCGACAGGTGCAGTTCCGCCGCCGCGAGCGTGAAGCTGCCCTTGTTGCAGGTTTCCGCAAAGGCCCGCATCTGCCGCAGGCTGATGTTCATGGCCGAGTCGTCGGCCGGCGGAGGCAAGAGTTCAAGGAAGGCGTTCCGGCTGCGGGTTGGACTTGATGGCGAGCAATTTCTGCGCCATCGCATCGCTAGGCGCTGAACAGCCGGTGCACCAGGCCGCGCAGCCACACGTTGGCCGCGTCCTGGTGGAAGCGCCGGTGCCAGAACTGGTGGACCTCGACCACCGGTGACTTGAAGGGCGGCTCCACGATCCGGATGCCGCCATGCCGCACGCAGATGTTCGCGAGGTCGCGCGGCACGGTCGCGACCAGGTCGGAACTCTCGATGATGGGCAGCAGGCTCATGAAGTGCGACAGCACCACCACCACGCGCCGTTCGAGACGGCGCTGCTGCAGCGACTGCTCCAGCAGGTGCTCGCGCCCATCGGGGCTGACCACCGCGTGCGATGCGGCGAGGTAGGTCTTCAGCGTCAGCCTCTCGCCGATCTCGGGATGCGCGCTGCGCACGATGCACACGTAGTCATTGCGAAACAGCTTCTGCAGGAAGAAGCCCGCCTTCTGCAGGTCGGGCAGGTAGCCGATCGCGAGTTCGGCCGCGCCGGACGCGAGCGCGTCCGCTGCGGCGTGGCGCGACATCGACACCGTGCGCAGCGCGCATTGCGGTGCCTCGCGCGCGAACTCGGCCAGGATGCGCGGCAGGAAGTGCACCTCCGCGATGTCCGGCGTGACGATCGCGAACTCCTTGGTCGAACTCGCCGGATCGAAGGCCGACGCCGGCAGGATCTCGGCCTTGATCGCCTCGACCACGCGCAGCACCGGCTCGCTCAGTTGCATGGCCCGCGGCGTCGGCTGCATGCCGGCGGCGGTCTTCACGAACAGCGCGTCGTCGAACAGCAGCCGCAGCCGCGCGACGGCGGCGCTCATCGCCGGCTGGCTCAGCCCGATCGACTCGGCCGCGCGCGTGACGCTGCGGTGCTGGGCCATCGCGGCGAAGGCCACGAGCAGGTTCAGGTCGACCTTGGTGATATCCATGGCGTGGATTTTATGTATACGGCCAATCCACTTCATCAATGGAGCGGCGATGCCTAGACTGCGCCCATTCGGAGACAAGACAAGCATGGACGCACGATCCAACGACGCCGCGGACAGCGGCATGCAACGCCTGCGCTGCGCCTGCGGCATCGATGTGCACGCGCACGTGGTGCCGGAGAATTTCCCCGCATATCTCGGCAGCCGCGCGCCTGCGGATTGGCCGTCGATGGCCGCCGCGCCCGCGGCTGGCGGCCTGTGCCATCGCCAGGTGGTGATCGCGGGCAAGAACTATCGCACCGTGTCCGAGAAGTGCTGGAGCGTCACGCGGCGCCTGGCCGACCTGCCGGAGATGGGCCTTGCGCACCAGGCGATCTCGCCGATGCCGGAGTTGTTGTCCTATTGGATGAATGCTGCCGATGCAGGTCAGTTGCTGCGCTTCCTCAACGAGGAGATCGCGCGCATGGTGGCCGAGTCGCAGGGCGTGTTGATCGGTCTGGGTGCGGTGCCGATGCAGGACGTCGATGCGGCCATCGCCGAGTTGCGCTACGGGGTCGAGACGCTGGGCTTCGCCGGTGTCGAGATCGGCAGCAACGTCAACGGCACGCCGATCGGCGACCCGCGCTTCGATCCGTTCTTCGAGGCTTGCGAAGCGCTCGATGCGGCGGTCTTCGTGCATGCACTGAAACCCGCTGGCATGGATCGGCTGGTCGGCCCCGCGCCGCTGCAGCAGGTGCTGGCCTATCCGACCGACGTCGGCCTGGCCGCGGCATCGGTGATCACCGGCAACCTGCTGCTGCGCCGTCCGAAGCTGCGCATCGCGTTCAGCCATGGCGGCGGCACGCTGGCGTCGCTGCTGCCGCGGCTGCAGCGGGGCTGGTCGGTGTTCCCGGCGCTGCGCGAGCAGGTGGCGGCTGCGCCGGTCGAGCAGGCCCGCCGGCTGTTCTTCGACACGCTGGTGTTCGACCCGGCCACGCTGGCGCATCTGGTCGCGCAGTTCGGTGAATCGCAATTGATGCTGGGCACCGATTACCCCTTCAACTTCCATGAGTCCGCGCCGCTGGCCGCGCTCGATGCGGCCGGCCTCGGCGCCGACGCGATGGCCCGACTCACCGAAGGCAACGCACGCCGTTTCCTCGCAGGCGCATTCGCCTCCGCAGCCACACACAAGGACAACCCATGAGCTCACCCTGGATCGGCGGCCTGCGCAGCGTGGCACTCGACGTGCCCGACCTTGCGCGCGCCGAGGACTTCTACACACGCGTCTGGCATCTGGACGTCGCGGCCCGCACCGGCGACGCGATCTACCTGCGCGGCACCGGCGCCGACCACCACCTGCTCGCGCTGCACCGCGGCGGGCCGGCGACGGCGATCCGCCACGCGACGCTGCGTGCCCGCAACGCCGAGGCGCTGGACGCGATCGCCCGCGCCACCGTCGTCGCGGGCGGCCGCGTCGAGACCGCGTTGGCGCCGATCGGCGAGCCCGGCGGCGGCATCGGCTTGACCGTGCGCGACCCCGACGGGCGCCTGCTGCAGGTGGTCTTCGGCGACACGCCGCATGCCGATGCGCACGAGGCAACGGACCGGCCTTCGCGCCTCGCGCACGTGGTGCTCAACGCCCACGATGTCGAGGCCACGCAGCGCTTCTTCGAGCGGGCGCTGGGCTTCACGCTGGCGGACCGCACGCGGATCATGGCTTTCCTCAACTGCGCGAGCGACCACCACAGCGTGGCACTCGGCGACACCGACAACGATGCGCTCAACCACATCGCTTTCGTCATGCCCGACCTCGAATCGGTCATGCGCGGCGGCGGCCGCATGCGCGACGCGGGCCACATGATCGAGTGGGGACCGGGCCGCCACGGCCCCGGCAACAACGCCTTCAACTACTTCGTCGGCCCTTTCGGCGAAGTCATCGAGTACACGGCCGACGTCCAGCAGATCGACGACAGCTACGTCGTCGGCGGCCCGGACGACTGGAAGTGGCCGGCCGGCCGCGTCGACCAGTGGGGCATCTCG
>CAIQMJ010000904.1 GCA_903872875.1 uncultured Variovorax sp. | reverse complement strand
GGTCTGACCGCCGGCGCAGCTTCGCGTAAAGACAAGAGCCGAGCAGGTGCGCGAGCGCCTGCTCGGCTGTCTTTTTTGTATAGTCCGGCCGGCCTTGCCTCGCTGTGCCGTGCGCGCTACTTAGCTGGTCGCCCCCTCCCTTCGAAAGGAACTAAGAATGACCCGCAAGAAGATCGCGCTCATCGGCGGCACGGGAAGGGTCGGCCGGTATCTCGCGGCCGAGGCGCTGTCGATGGGGCATGACGTCACGCTCATCGCCCGCCACGCTCCGGGCGAGACATCGACAGCCACGGCGGTCGCCGGACACATGCGGCAGGCCGTCGCCTTGCAGCACGTTCAGGCCGATGTGTTCGACCCCGACGCATTGGCCCAGGCGGTGCGCGGACACGATGCGATCGTGAGCGCTTTCGCCGCACCGCCTGAGGCGCCGATGCGCGTGGCCGATGCGGCGCGTGCGCTGGTCGAAGCGGCACGCGCCGCGGGCGTGCGCCGCCTGATGGTGGTCGGCGGCGCCGGCAGCCTGGAGGTGGCGCCGGGCATCGTGCTGGCCGGCACGCCCGGCTTCCCCGCTGCGCTGCAACCCAAGGCCGTGGCGCATTCGCGAGCGGTCGACCTGCTGCGGCAGGCGCCCGATCTCGACTGGACCTGGTTCGCGCCCGCGGCCGAGATCGCCGACGGGCCGCGCACCGGAAGCTTCCGGCGCGGCAGCATGCTGGTGACGGACGCAGTGGGGCGAAGCCGCATCTCGTACACCGACTTCGCGGCGGCGTTCATCGACGAGCTCTCTGCCGCGCGCTGGCTGCGCCAGCTGGTGACGGCCGGCTACTGACGGCCCGACCGACTCCATTGGCTGATCGAATCGACGGCGCGAACGTGCGGCGCGCCTCGCTCGCTATGCCGCCGCCGCCGCTTCCTTCTCCTGCGTCCACTGGCGCAAGGCCGCATGCGCCTTCGACTTGGCCCGGTCCATGTAGTCCTGTGTTTCGACCCGCACCGTGATCTCGAGCCGCAGGCCGTTCGGGTCGAAGAAATAGATCGAGCGGATGAAGTGATGATCGGTCACGCCGAGCACTTCCACGCCGCCGGCTTCCAGCCGTTCCTTCATCGCGAGCACGTCGGCCTCGGTGTCGACCTCGAACGCGAAGTGATGCACCCAGGCCGGCATGTCGGCGCTGAGCGTGGCGCCCTTGCCGTCGCGGATGTCGAAGAAGGCGATGTACGAGCCGTCGCCCATCTCGAAGAAGATGTGGAAGTAGGGCGCCTCTTCGCCGGTCGACGGCACCACGTCCGACTGCACCGTGTGCGCCAGCGGCAGGCCGAGCAGGTCTTCGTAGAAATGGCGTGTCTGCTCGGCGTCGATGCAGCGCCAGGCGACGTGGTTGAGGCCCTTGAGGGTGATGGTCCGGGTCATGCGGTGTTCCGTGATCGAGGTGGCGGGTCGTGGTCGGCCGGATGGCCCGGGACCCTGTCCGAACCAATGTAGATCGGCTTCGCGCCGCGTTCAGTCCCCCGGCGGCGGGACAGCGCAACGGTCCCCTCGGAGGTGGACTGACGGCACGCGGGCCGGCGCCTAAGGTCCATGCCATCGACGTACCGGAATCACGGAGCCCCCATGCCGCCAGCCGCATCCCGCCCGCCCGCCCGCACAGGGCGACGCCTCTTCATCCAGGAGGTCTCCGTGCGCGACGGCTTCCAGATCGAGCCGCATTTCGTTCCGACCGAACAGAAGGTCGCGCTGATCGACGGCCTGAGCCGCACCGGCCTTGCGAAGATCGAGGTCACGTCGTTCACGTCGCCCAAGGCGATCCCCGCGCTGGCCGATGCCGAAGCCGTGATGCGGCAGATCGCGCGCGCGCCCGGTGTCGAATACGCGGCGCTGGTGCCCAACATGCGCGGTGCGGAACGTGCGCTCGGCTGCAAGGTCGACGAGCTGAATCTCGTGATGTCCGCGAGCGAGATCCACAACCTCGCGAACCTGCGGATGACGCCCGCGCAGTCGCTTGCGCAATTCGCCGAGGTGGTGGCGCTCGCGGCTGGCCATGCGCAGGTCAACGCGTCCCTGTCCACGGCCTTCGGCTGTCCGTTCGAGGGCGATGTGCCCGAGGCCGCGGTGCTGTCGCTGGTGCAGCGCTTCGTCGACATGGGCATCGGCCGGGTCACGCTGTGCGACACCACCGGCATGGCCAATCCGGCGCAGGTCGGGCGCTTGTGCGCCGCGGTCCTGGACCGCTGGCCGTCGCTCGTGCTGACCGCGCACTTCCACGACACGCGCGCCATGGGGCTGGCCAACGCGCTGGCTGCGCTCGATGCGGGCGTCGACCGTTTCGATGCCTCGCTCGGCGGCCTCGGCGGCTGCCCCTTCGCGCCGGGCGCCAGCGGCAACGTCTGCACGGAAGACCTGGTCCACATGTTCCAGGCGATGGGCTGCGACACCGGCGTCGACCTCGACGCGCTGCTCGCACTGGCCGCGCAGATGCCCGGCCTGGTCGGGCACGCGGTGCCGGGCCAGGTGCTGAAGGCCGGCCCGTCGACCCGGCGCCATCCGGTGCCCGAGGGCGTGCGTTCGCGCGATCCTCAGCAGCGCCCGGCCGGGAGCCGGGCATGAGCGCGCGCACGCTGCTGCAGAAGCTCTGGGACAGCCATGTGGTCGACGGGTCCGGCGGATGCGGTACGGACGACGGGCCGTCGCTGCTCTACGTCGACCGCCACCTGGTCTACGAGGTCACGAGCCCGCAGGCCTTCGAGGGCCTGCGCCTGGCCGGACGCCGCGCCTGGCGGCCCGGCAGCGTGCTCGCCACGGCCGACCACAACGTGCCCACGACCGCGCGGTCGGGAGGCATCGCGGACCCGCTGTCGCGGCTCCAGGTCGAGCAGCTCGACCGCAACTGCGCCGAGTTCGGCGTGACCGAATTCGGCCTCGCGGACCACCGCCAGGGAATCATCCATGTGATCGGGCCGGAGCAGGGCGCGACGCTGCCGGGCATGACCGTGGTGGCGGGCGACTCGCACACCAGCACGCACGGTGCCTTCGCGGCGCTGGCCTTCGGCGTCGGCACCTCCGAGGTCGAGCATGTGCTCGCGACGCAGTGCCTGTCGATCGCCCGGATGAAGGCGATGCTGGTGCGGGTCGACGGCACACTGCGGCCGGGCGTCACGGCCAAGGACCTGATCCTGCACGTCATCGGCCGCCTCGGCACCGCGGGCGGCAACGGCTACGGCATCGAGTTCGGCGGCAGCGCGGTCCGCGCGCTGTCGATGGAAGGCCGCATGACGGTCTGCAACATGGCGATCGAGGCGGGCGCGCGCGTCGGGCTGATCGCGGTGGACGACATCACCATCGACTACCTGAAGGACCGCCCGTTCGCGCCGCGGGGCGCGGACTGGACGCGCGCCGTCGCCCACTGGCGCACGCTCGCGAGCGACGCCGGCGCGCAGTTCGATGCCGTGGTCGAGATCGACGCGGCGGACATCGTGCCGATGGTGACCTGGGGCACCTCGCCCGAGATGGTCGTGCCGGTCGCCGGCCGGGTGCCCGACCCGGCCGGCGAGCGCGACCCCGTGAAGCGCGAGGACATGCGCCGCGCGCTGGCCTACATGGGGCTCGAGGCCGGCACGCCGATGGCCGACATCCGGCCGCAGAAGATTTTCATCGGCTCCTGCACCAACGCGCGCATCGAGGATTTCCGCGCGGCGGCCGCGGTGCTGCGCGGGCGCCGCATCGCGCCGTCGATCGCGCTCGCGCTGGCGGTGCCCGGCTCGGGCCTCGTCAAGGCGCAGGCCGAGGCCGAAGGGCTGGACCGGATCTTCATCGACGCCGGCTTCGAATGGCGCGAGCCCGGCTGCTCGATGTGCCTGGGCATGAACGACGATCGGCTGGCGCCGGGCGAGCGCTGTGCTTCCACGTCGAACCGGAATTTCGAAGGCCGCCAGGGTGCAGGTGGTCGCAGCCATCTGGTCAGCCCGGCAATGGCCGCGGCGACCGCGATCGCCGGGCACTTCGCGGACCCGGCATCGGTCATGGCGCTGGAGGCCGCGTGATGGAACCCTTCATCTCGCTGGACGGGCTGGTCGTGCCGATAGACCGCGCCAACGTCGACACCGACGCCATCATCCCGAAGCAGTTCATGAAGTCGATCCGGCGCACCGGCTTCGGCCCGAACCTGTTCGACGAGTGGCGCTACCTCGACCACGGCGAGCCGGGGCAGGACGTGTCGACGCGCTCGCCGACCCCGGGCTTCGTGCTGAACCAGCCGCGCTACCAGGGCGCCAGCATCCTGCTCGCGCGGGCCAACTTCGGCTGCGGGTCCAGCCGCGAGCATGCGCCGTGGGCGCTGCACGACTGGGGCATCCGCGTGCTGATCGCGCCCAGCTTCGCCGACATCTTCCACGGCAACTGCCTGAAGAACGGGATGCTGCCCATCGTGCTGGCCGCGCGTGAGATCGACGCGCTGTTCGCCGACGTGGCGGCGGCGCCGGGCTTCCGGTTGCACGTCGATCTGTCGAACCAGACCGTGACCCGGCCGGATGGCCGGACGCTCGGCTTCGGCATCGACCCCTTCCGCAAGCACCGCCTGCTGAACGGGCTGGACGACGTCGGCCTGACGCTGGCGCGTGCCACGGAGATCGAGGCCTACGAGAAGCGGCGCCTTGCCGTCGAGCCGTGGGTCTTCGCGGACCTGCGCTAGCTCGCCACCGCGCCGGCCTGCATGGTCCAATCCGGACATGCAGAAGCAATCGAAGGCATGGCGCAAGGCCGTTCTCTACACGTTGATGGCCGTTGGCGCCGTCGCCGCCAACGCCGCCGAGCCGTCGGACGTCCTGCAGCTGAGCAGTACCTACGGCTGCATGTCATGCCACGGGATGGTTCGCAAGCAGGTCGGCCCAGGCTTTGCGCAGATCGCCGAGCGTTATCGGAACGACCCCGAGGCGCCCATGCGGACGGCGGCGCGGATTCGGGGTGGGAGCGTCGGCGAATGGGGGAGGGTGATCATGCCGCGTCAACCGCGGATGACCGAGGCCGAGTCCCGGTTGCTCGCCGCGTGGGTTCTGTCGCAGCCCCCTGCCAGGTGAGCCGACGGCGGGCCGTGGCCGTCATCGCCGTCCGCTTCGGGGTGGATGGCTTTTTCGATGCTCACCTCCAGTGGTCCCGCCACGGCAAGGGCCTCCGCGCTCTCGTCGAGCTTGCCAAGTACGTGGAAACCGCCGGTGACGGCCTTGCGCTCGGGTCCGTGGAAGACGGCGAGGTCCGGCCCTGCCGACCAGCAGATGATGTCGCCCGGCCCGCAGTCCCTCGTCCGTGTCGCTGCGCGCGGTATCGCGCCGGGTAGTGCGGCAGGCAGTGCGCCGAATTTCTCCCGGCCGAACAGGTCGTGCAGCGTGAGCGTCAGCGGGAGCATCGCGGCGAATGCGCGGGCCGCTTCGCTGTCCGCCAGGGTGGCAGCAATGACCTTGCCGTCCAGTTTCAGATGGATCTTCATGGTTGTCCTCGATGTGTGCGGGCCGGTCGAACGGACGTGCGCCGCTCGTCGCACCGGTGCGCGGTGCTGGCAGATGAAAGGGCGGCTTTGTTGACGCGCTGCCACCAGCGCGAAGGAGCGGGCTTCGGCGCCGTCAGGTCGGCGCGCTGCCCAGCTGGAGTTCGCGCAGACGCTTGATGTCGCGTGCGGGCGGCAGGCCGAAGAAGCGGCTGTACTCGCGGTTGAATTGCGACTGGCTTTCGTAGCCTACGCGGTGCCCGGCCGTGGCCGCATCGATGTGCTCGCTGATCATGATCCGGCGCGACTCCTGCAGCCGCAACTGCTTCTGGAACTGCAGGGGCGTCATCGACGTGACTGCCTTGAAGTGCTGATGCAGCGACGACACGCTCATGTGAACCCGGTCGGCCAGGTCTTCGATGCGCAGCGGTTCGCGGAAGCGCTGCGACAGGATGCCGATGGCCTGGGCGATCCGCTGGCTCTGGCTGTCGACCAGGGCCATCTGCGCCAGCCGCCAGCCGTCGGGCGACTTCAGCAGGCGGTAGAGGATCTCGCGTGCATACAGCGGTGCCAGTGCCGCGGCATCCTCCGGCGAGTCGAGCAGCCTGACCAGGCGCAGCAGCGGATCGAGCAGCGTCGGGGACAACTCGTCGGTGAAGAGGCCGCGCCGCGAGGCATGTGTCGTGTGGGTATCGCCGAGCCCGAATTCAAGCGCGAGCGCAGCGATCTCCTTCACGTCGAAGCCCAGCCGCAGGCCGAGGTACGGAGCCTCCGGCGATGCGTCGATCACCTGGCCTGACACCGGCAGGTTCTGCGCCACCACGAGGTAACGGTTGTTGTCGTAGACATAGACCTCCTCGCCCAGCAGCACACGCTTGCTGCCCTGCGCCAGCATGCAGAAGGCCGGCTCGTGCATGGTGTGGACGGGGTGCTGGGATTGCGATGCACGCGCCAGCGAGAGGCGCGGTATGGCCGTCTCGCGTGCACCGTCGACGCGGGTCAGGCGATCGATGATCGCGGCGAGTTCCGCCCGCATGACCGTTGTCTGCATCTGATCGAGCGGGCGCTCGGCGCGCGAGATAGGGGCGGTGTAGGTCAGCATGGACGAGAGCTTAGACAGCCGATGGCCGCTTGTCTCCCCCGCGCTGCGTGCGCCGGACGATCGTGCAAAGATCCTCGACGATCCAGCAAGCGGGTGGGCCAGGCGCACAGGCGGGCGCTTCCGGCGAACTGCGCTTGTCCCTGCGGCGGACGTGCCGTCGTGTTCGCGTCAGGAAGCGGGCGCCGGCTTGCGGACCGCCTGCAACGCTGCCGAATTCGCTTCCCGGCCCGTGGTGACGGGCAAACGCAAGCTCAGACGTGTACCCGTGGTGTCGGAGTCCCAATGTATTTCCGCTCCGATCGAAGCAGCCCGGCGAATCTGGTTGCCCAGCCCCTTGCCGGGGCTGTCGATGCCCTTCTCGACCGAGAAGCCCTGGCCGTTGTCGGTGACCGTCACGAGCACACGGTCGCCGACGGTGGCGGTCGCCACCCGGATTTCCGTGGCATGCGTGTGCTTGATGATGTTGGTGAAGGCCTCCTGCAGTATGCGCAGGACATGCAACGCGTTGCGCGGGTCGAGCCAGTCGAGCGCGGGCACGCTTTCCACCTCCCAGCGCAATCGGATGCCGGCGCTTTCCAGCCGCGGCCCCAGGCGAAACCGCAGCGTGGCCAGCAGCAGGAGCAGGTCCGCCTGCATCGGTTCCATGGAATCGATCGTCAGCTTCAGGTCGTCGATGCAACCCTTGAGCACCTCGGCCACCATCGAGCCGTCGATCCGGCCTTTTTCGACCGCCAGCAACGCAGTGAGCAATGAAGAGCCCATGCCATCGTGCATGTCCTGCATCAGGCGCTGGCGCTCGTTGCTGAGCGTCTGCCGGTGCGCAATTTCGCGCAGGCGCTGGTGGCTTTGCAGCAGCTCGTCTTCCCGCGCCTGCAGGCGGGACTGAAGACTCGCGTTGGCCTGCCGCACACCTTCGTTGGCCGCCAGGTAGCGACGGAAGACGATGTGCATGAAGATCAGAAAGGCGCCGATGTTGGTGTACGGACCCAGATAGATGCTCTCGATGTCGATGTGGTTGTTCTGCAGCAACCAGTCATGTCCGCCCACGAGCATGCCCATCCACGCCCAGGCGCTGACCAGCATGCCGTCGCGAGACCAGGCCTGGCGCGATTGAAAGCTGCCGATCCCGGCGACCAGGGCTCCGAGCCCCAGCAGGACCACGTAGGCCAGGGGCGAGAGGGCATAGGCGTCGAGCCGATTCGCGAACACGGGCAGCGTGACGATGCCAAGGCATATCGTGGCGCCATCGACGAAGCGATTCAACCAGGGCATGGGCCTGCGATGCAGGTAATTGAAGAAGTAGTGGGTGACGAGCAGCATCCAGCACAACGAGTTGATCGTCATCCACGTGAACCACCCGTCGGAGATCGGCAGCCTGTCCTGACCCACGTGAAACTGCAAGGTCCGCAGGAACGAAGCGACCGACATGGCGAAGAACAGCAGGAACACCACTTCGCTGCGCAGCCGGAACCACACGAACAGCGCAAACAGCCCCACCGCCAGAAACGCGGCACTGCTCATGGAGGGCAGGCGCACCTGCAGCAGATAGCGCAGCAGGTAGCGGCCGCTCAGGCCATTCTCGGGTCCGACCCATACCGAAGAGATGCCACCGCCGGCATCGCGCGGGCGTTCGATGCGCAACAGGATCGTGCGGGGCGGTACGGCACCAGCTGTGTCGGCCAGCGGAATCCACAGCGGTATGTTCGCGCCGTTCCAGAGTTCGTTGGCGTGCGATTGATAGAGAAGTCGGTTGTCGCCATAGACCGCGATCCGGCCGTCGGTCTTCCAGCGCGGAATGTAGACATAGTGCGAGTCGCCGGATCCGGCCGATGGCGGTAGGCGCAGGCGATACCAGGTCACCACGGTGGGCGTGCTGCCTTCGCCTGGACGTACCACCGGACGAAGCAGCGGGCGTGTCAGCGCGTGAGGCAGATCGACTGTGCGCCAGTCACCCTGGAGATCGGCGGCCTCGGCCTGGTAGGGGGGCGGCGAATAGCCATTGCCGGGAACGACCAAGACCTCGGCCTGCGTGATGTGCAGAGGCATGTCGGCCCGGGCGGGCGGATGCCAGAACGCGAGGCAGGTCGCGACCAGACACAGGACGCGTGCCCACGCTTCAGGCATCGAGCAGGCCCTGAAGCCGCGCCTCGTAGATG
>CAIQMJ010000903.1 GCA_903872875.1 uncultured Variovorax sp. | reverse complement strand
GCGCCACCATCACCGCCGGCCGCATCGACGAGGCCGGCGCCGACGATCTGGTGCAGCGCGTGCGTGCCACGGCCGACGAGCTGTCGGGCCTGCTGAACCATCGACCTTCCCTGGCGCGAGCCACATCCCGCACAGGCAGCACATGACGAAATCGATCCACACCGCCCGCATCGCACTCGTCGGTTGCGGCGCCATCGGCACCGCGCTGCTCGAACTCATCCGGAACGACGAGCGCCTGCAGGTCGTGGCCATCGTCGCCTCGGCGGCCGGCACCGCACAGGCGACCGACGTGGCGCAGGCGCTTGCTCCGGCCGCCGCCGTGGTGCGGGCCGTGCCGGCCGAAAGCATCGATCTCGTCATCGAGGCCGCCGGCCATGGCGCCATCGCGCAGCATGTGCTGCCGGCGCTGGCGCGCGGCGTGCCGTGCGTGGTGGCATCGGTCGGCGCGCTCGCCGCCGCGGGCCTGCCGGAACAGCTCGAAGCCGCTGCGCGACAGGGGGGCACCCACGTGCAGCTGATCGCAGGCGCCATCGGCGGCATCGACGCGCTGTCCGCCGCCGCCGTCGGCGGGCTGGCCCACGTCCGCTACACCGGCCGCAAGCCGCCGCTCGCGTGGAAGGGCACGCCGGCCGACGCTGCACACGACCTCGGCGCGCTGCGCGAGGCCACCGTGATCTTCGAAGGCAGCGCGCGCGAGGCCGCCACGCTGTACCCCAAGAACGCCAACGTCGCGGCCACCGTGTCCTTTGCCGGGCTCGGCCTCGACGCGACCCGCGTGCGGCTGATCGCCGACCCATCCGTCAGCGAGAACGTGCACGAGCTCGAAGCCGAAGGCACTTTCGGCAGCTTCGAGCTGCGCATGCGCAACAAGCCGCTGCCGGCCAACCCGAAGACGTCGGCGCTGACCGTCTACAGCGCGGTGCGCGCCTTGCGCAACCGCGTGGCTGCGCTCGCCCTGTGACCCTTTCATTTCCGCAAACCCGCATCTACGCAAGCAACCGATGAACGCCCCTTTGAACATCACCCGCCGCACGGCCGTCCTGGCCTCGGCGATAGCGCTGGCCGGCCTGGCTGGTCCAGCCCTGGCGCAGCCCACCCCGAACGGCGCGACCGCTGCCGAGAAACAACTCGCGTCCGATCGCTTCATGATCATCACGCCGTTCCAGGCCGGCGGCCCGACCGACATGCTGGCGCGCATCCTCTCCGACGGGTTGGCCAGGCGCTACGGCACGGTGTCGGTGGTCGACAACCCGCTGGGTGCGGCCGGCAACATCGGCATGGAGAAGGTCAAGCGCGCCAAGGGCGACGGCCACACGCTGCTGGTCGTGCCCGCGGGCAATCTCACCATCAATCCGACGCTGATGGCGAACTTCCCGTTCGACATCCAGAAGGACTTCGTGCCGATCACCATGCTCGCCAAGACGCCGAACGTGCTGGTGGTCAACCCGGCCTCGGGCATCCGGACCGCGAAGGACCTCGTGGCGCAGGCCAAGGCCAGGCCCAACACGCTGTCGTATGCGTCACCCGGCGTCGGCAGCAGCCTGCACCTGGCGGGCGAACTGTTCAAGCAGCAGACCGGCGCCGACATCCTGCATGTGCCCTACAAGGGCAGCGCCGCGGCGCTCAACGACGTGCTCGGCGGCGCCGTGCCCATCCTGTTCAGCAACCTGCCGACCACGCTGCCTTTCATCAAGAACGGAAAGCTGGTCGTGCTGGGCATCACCGAGCAGCAACGCAGCCCGGCTGCGCCGGACATTCCGACGCTGGCGGAACAGGGCATTTCCGGCGTGACCGTGACCTCGTGGTACGGCCTGCTCGCGCCGGCCGGCACATCGCCCGCAGTGGCCGAGCAACTGGCCAAGGACGCGGCGCAGATGCTCGCTCAGCCGGACGTGCGCGAGCGGCTGCTGGGGCAGGGGATGACCGTGTCGACGATGAAGCCCGCGGAGTTCGCGACGGCGATACGCAATGAAACGGCCACCTGGGCGGGGATCATCAAGTCGCACCACATCGTGGCGGAGTGAAAGGGCTTCAGGCTCAGACTGCAGTGGATGTGGTTCTGGGCCGTGTGCGGCGGTCGTAGGCGTCCGGATTGAGCGCCTGCCAACGCCAACTGTCGGCACACATTTCATCCAGCCCGCGTTTGGCCTTCCAGCCCAGCGTGGCAAGCGCCTGCGAGGGGTCGGCCCAGTAGGCGGGCACATCGCCCGGGCGGCGTGGACCCATGTCGCGCGCGACGGGCCGCCCGCTCACGCGCTCGAAGGTATTCACCACATCGAGCACCGAGGCGCCGACGCCGGTGCCCAGGTTCAGTGTCAGCAGTCCCGGGTTGTCGGTCACATGCCGGAGCGCCGCAACATGGCCTTCGGCCAGGTCCATCACGTGAACGTAGTCGCGCACGCCCGTGCCGTCGGGCGTCGGATAGTCGTTGCCGTGCACGGTAAGGCGCTCTCGGATACCGACAGCCACCTGGGACACGAAGGGCATCAGGTTGTTGGGTTTGCCTTGAGGCAGTTCGCCGATCAGCCCGCTTTCATGTGCGCCGACGGGGTTGAAGTAGCGAAGGCGTGCGATGCGCCAAGTGGGGTCCGATTTGTGCAGGTCGGCCAGGATCAGCTCGGACATCGCCTTCGACTGACCGTAGGGATTGGCTGGTGCGAAAGGCGCGTGTTCCGGAATCGGCGAACTCTCGGGTTCTCCATACACCGTGGCGGACGAGGAAAAGATCAGCGTCTTCACGCCCGATGCCTTCATCGCGCGTGCGAGGTTGACGGTGCCGCACACGTTCACGTCGTAGTAGGACAAGGGGTCTGCAACCGAGTCGCCCACCGCTTTCAGCCCGGCGAAGTGCATCACGCCCGTGATGTCGTAGTCGCCGAAAAGCTTGGCCAGCAGTGGTGTGTCGCGTACGTCCCCTTCCACTAACTTCGGCGTGGTGCCGATGATGTTGTTGAGCCGCTGCAGCACGCGTGCATCGCTGTTGCTGAAGTTGTCCAGGAGCAGGGGAATGTAGCCAGCCGCAGCCAGCGCGATGGACGTGTGGCTGCCAATGAAACCAGTCCCACCGGTGACCAGGATGTATTTAGACGGCACGGATATCCTGAGTTGACATGTATCTAGATGCTTCGAATATACCGGGGTGTCAGCCCCTTTATATTGCATCGCAACAATCTCTCACGAGATTGGTCCATTTATACTAAATTTGATTAAATCTAAAGTTCTCAAAATAGACATGTTTTGAGAAAGTACGCACGCTTCGTGCCCGTTTCATCGACCCCTGGCCTCATGTCGCCACGCTGGCGCCGTCAATGCCGTGCCGTGCCATCGCTTCGGCCACGAAGCCACTGCGCTTCATCTCTTCGACGAAAGCCGCCAGTGCAGCGGCGGCATCTTCGCCACGCCCGGCCGGCAATCCCATCGCCTGCTGGATCACCATGAAGCGACCCGGCAGCAGTCGCAGCGAGGCGTCGGATGCAGAAATCGTTGCCAGCTGCTTGCGGATGCCGGCGGCCACATCGACCTGCCCGCCGCGTAGCGCGTCGACCACCGCCTGGGCATTCAGCACGCGCTCGATCTGCGCCTCTTTTAGTTCCCGGGTCAGAAAGAGGTCGTAGGCGCTGCCGGAGCCGACCGCCACACGCGTGCCGGCGCGATCGACTTCGTCGTTCGCCTGCAGCGTCGAAGCGCCCGGCACCAGGTAGCTACCCTCTATCAGTATGTAGGGCGCCGTGAAACGCAGGCCTTCGCCCCGGGCGGGGTCGATCGCGAAGAAGCCGATATCGGCCTTTTCGGCCCGCACCGCGTCGACCGATTGCGCCGCCTTGTCGAAGACCACCAGTTCCACTGCCACGCCCAACCGCCGGCCAAGCTCGCGTGCCAGGTCGATCGACACGCCAACCGGTTCGCCGCTGGCCGGATCGCGGTTCGCGAGGATCGGATTGCCGAGGTTGATGGACGCGCGCAGCAGGCCGGTCGGCGCAAAACGCGCGGTCAGCGATGCGGGCAGGGCCGGGGAAGACGAAAGGAAAGCGGAGGAGGAGGCCGTGGGCAAGGTCATGAGCAAAACTTTAATCGCGATAGCTTCGATCGGTGCGGTCCAGCTTGCGGATCAGCGACGGCCAGACAAAAGTGCCGCCCATGCCGCCGGTCTGAACCTTCATGGCGTGCCCGACGCCTTCGACGATGCGCGGGTCGACCTGGGTCAGCTCGCCGCCGCCGGCCTGGGCCGCAACCTGGATCTGGCAGGCGCTCTCGAAGACATACATGCTCAGGAAGGCGTCCGCAATGGTCTTGCCGCAGGTCAGCAGGCCGTGGTTGCGCAG
>CAIQMJ010000902.1 GCA_903872875.1 uncultured Variovorax sp. | reverse complement strand
GTGCTTCTCGCCGCCCATGTCGACCTTGTCGCCGGCTTTCATGATCACGAACAGGGCAAGGGCGGCGAAATGAACGAAGCCGATGGCGATTTTCCACATGCGAGAAGTCTCCTGGTTGTAAAGCGGTTCAAGAAAAAGGCCTCATGCAGCCAGGGCGGCATGAAGCCTCTTTGTTGAACGGAGGGCCGCGCCCTCCGCAAAGGGTCGATCAGTCGTTCGCGTAGATGTCGACGTCTTTGGTTTCACGCACGAACAGCGTGCCGATCACGAGCGTGACGCCCGCGATGATGATCGGGTACCAGAGGCCGTTGTACATGTTGCCGGTCTGAGCCACGATCGCGAAGGCGGTGGTCGGCAGCAGGCCGCCGAACCAGCCATTGCCGATGTGGTACGGCAGGCTCATCGAGGTGTAGCGGATGCGGGTCGGGAACAGTTCCACCAGCATGGCGGCGATCGGGCCGTAGACCATCGTCACCAGCAGCACCAGCCAGAACAGCAGCAGGACCATCATCCCCTTGTTCATCTTGGCGGGGTCGGCCTTGCTCGGATAACCCGCGGCCTTCAGGTCGTCGCCCACGCCCTTCTTGAAAGCGGCGATTTCCTTGGCGGAGCCTTCGTCGAACTTGGAATTCACGACGTTGCCGGTCGGTGCCTCGACGGTCTTGTCGCCGATCTTGACGACGGCCTTGGAACCCGGCGCGCCGGCGATGTTGTCGTAGCTGACCGAGTTCTGCACCAGGTAGCGCTTGGCGATGTCGCAGGAGCTCTTGAAGTCGATCTCGCGTGCCACCGGGTTGCCCTGGAAGGAGCAGGTCGCCGGATCGGCCGTCACCGTCACGCCGGCGGTGGCTTGCGCCTTCGCGAGGTCGGGGTTGGCGGCTTCGGTCAGCATCTTGAAGACCGGGAAATAGGTGACCACGGCCAGCAGGCAGCCGGCCATGATGATCGGCTTGCGGCCGATCTTGTCGGACAGCGTACCGAAGATCACGAAGAACGGCGTGCCGATCAGCAGCGCTGCCGCGATCATCAGGTTGGCCGTGGTGTTGTCGACCTTGAGCTGCTGCGTCAGGAAGAACAGCGAGTAGAACTGACCCGAATACCAGACGACGGCCTGGCCGGCGGTCAGGCCGAGCAGCGCGAGGATCACGATCTTCAGGTTCTTCCACTGGCCGAAGGACTCGGCGAGCGGCGCCTTCGACGTCTTGCCCTCGGCCTTCATTTTCTGGAACGCGGGAGACTCGGACAGCGTCAGGCGGATCCACACCGAGATGCCCAGCAGCAGGATCGACACCAGGAACGGAATGCGCCAGGCCCAGTCGGCAAAGGCGGTTTCACCGAGACCCACGCGCACGCCCAGGATCACCAGCAGGCTCAGGAACAGGCCGAGCGTGGCGGTGGTCTGGATCCACGAGGTGTACGCACCGCGCTTGCCGTGCGGCGCATGCTCGGCCACGTAGGTGGCCGCACCGCCGTACTCGCCGCCGAGCGCCAGGCCCTGCAGCATGCGCAGCGCGATCAGGATCACGGGCGCCGCGACGCCGATGGTCGCGTAGCTGGGCAGCAGGCCGACGATGAAGGTCGACAGGCCCATGATCAGGATCGTCACCAGGAAGGTGTACTTGCGCCCGATCATGTCGCCGAGCCGGCCGAACACGATCGCACCGAAGGGTCGAACCAGGAAGCCGGCCGCGAAGGCCAGCAGCGCGAAGATGAAGGCGGCGCCGGCATCCAGGCCACTGAAGAACTGCCGGGCGATGATCGGCGCGAGCGATCCGTACAGGTAGAAGTCGTACCACTCGAACACGGTGCCGAGGGACGAGGCGAAGATGACTTTCTTCTCCTCCGAGGACATGGGCCGGGGAGCCGCGTGCGGCACTCCTCGCGAATCCAGTGTGGCTGCCATTTCTGTCTCCTAAGAATTGTCGGGCCCTGTTGTGGGACCGTTCCTCATTCTTGGAGCGGCGACTGACCCGAGCCTTTCGCCAAACTGAACCGAGACTGACGGTTTAGGGTGAAACCCGCGCGATCGTTTTCAGCATGCAGAAATTCAGCGCCGCGGCGGCAGCATCGAGGGTCGGGAGGCCGCGTCGGTCCACTGCGGGCCGACGAACCAGGGGTCGCCTTCGACCGCCGCGCGCAGCATCGGCAGGCTGTCGAAGCCCCAGAAGACGAGGCCGTCGACGGCGAAGGCCGGCAGCCCGAACATCTCGCGCGCCACGGCCTCTTCGGTGTTGGCCCGCAGCTGTGCCTTGGCCTCGTCGCCGGCCCCGTCGCGCACTTGTGGCAGGCGCGCCGCGAGGGCCGCCAACCGCGCGGCGTCGCCCGCATCGGCGCCACCGCGCCAGACCTCGCGAAAGATGGTCTCGGCAACGTGGCGGCTGATGCAGCCGTCGTGCGTGGTGCCCAGCGCCAGCCGCAGGTGTGGCAACGGGTTGTAGGGATGGGAGGCCGGCATCTCGATCGGAATACCGTGCTGGTGGCCGAGCCAGAGCACCTGGCGGTAGGTCCAGGTGCGCTTGGCCGGTATCTCGGCCGGTGCCAACTGGCCGTGGTGCTTGATCAGCGCACCGAGCAGGACCGGCTTGTAGTCGACGCTGTAGCTCAGCCCCTCGAGTGCTTCGGGCAGCCGTTCGAAGGCCAGGTAGGCGTAGGGCGAGATGAAGTCGAGATAGAAGGTGATGTGCTTCATGCGTGATGTCTCCGTCTTGTCGTTCTTTGTTCGTTGCTGGCTGCTTCAGCAACGCTATTCGGTGAAAGCCCAAAGCCCCGGCTGCGCACGCAAGGCGATCGCGTGCCAGATGCGACGCTTGGCCGCGTCGTCCATCCGGCTCCACCCGGCGATCTCGTCGATCGTGCGCAGGCAGCCCTCGCAGAGGCCGCTGTCCGCGTTCATGCGGCAGACCGAGATGCAGGGCGACGGCACGTCCCGCGCGACCGACTCGGCCGCGACTGCGCGCTCCGCAAGCCGGTGCAGCGCGTCGCGCGTCGCCGCCATGCTCACACCACGTCGGCGACCGGCGCGCCGGTGAGCCGTTCGAGGTCGGCGGGATGCAGCCGCACCACCGCATGCGGATGGCCGGCCGCGGCCCAGATCTCGTCGAAGCGGAACAGCTCGCGATCGATCAGCGTGACCGCTGGCGTCGCATGCGCGAACGGCGACACGCCACCGATCGAGAAGCCGGTCTTCGCCTTGACGAATTCGGCGTCGGCGCGGCCCGTCTTGCCGACGATCGCATCGACCTTCTTCTCGTCCACGCGCTTGTCGCCCGAGGTCACGACCAGCACGGCGACGTCGTCGGACTTGCGGCGGAAGATGATGCTCTTGGCGATCTGCCCGACCGCGATGCCGAGCGCATCGGCCGCCTGCTGCGCGGTGCGCGCGGCGTCATCGAGCATCTGCGGCGAGTGGGGATGGTCGGCGTCCTGCAGGAAGCGCGCGACGCGCTGGACCGTTTCAGGGAAGGCGTGGAGTTCGGAGCCGCACATCACCCGGCCCGCTTCGTCCGCAGCGCCTTCGACGCCCGCGAGTTCGGCTCGCGGCCCAGCGCCTCGCTGATGTACACGCCCGCGTCGATCAGCAGGTCGAGATCGATGCCGGTCTCGATGCCCATGCCTTGCAGCATGTAGACCACGTCCTCGGTCGCGACGTTGCCGGTCGCACCCTTCGCATACGGGCAGCCGCCCAGGCCGGCCGACGAGGTGTCGAACTGCCACACGCCCAACTCCAGGCTCGCCAGCGTGTTGCTCAGCGCCTGGCCGTAGGTGTCGTGGAAGTGGCCCGAGATGTCGTCGATGCCGTAGTGCTTCAGCGTCGCCTCGATGGCACGCTGCACCTTCACCGGCGTGCCCACGCCGATGGTGTCGGCCACGCCGATGTGCTGCACGCCGATGCCCTTCATCAGGCCGGCCAGCATGTCGACGCGCGACGGATCGACTTCGCCCTCGTACGGACAGCCGACGGTGCACGACATTGCACCGCGCACGTAGATGCCCTTCTCGCGCGCGGCGGCAACGACCGGCGCGAAACGCTCGATGCTCTCGGCGATCGAGCAGTTGATGTTCCTCTGGCTGAAGGCTTCGCTGGCAGCGCCGAACACCACGATCTCGTCGGGCCACTCTTCGCGCGGCGCGGCGATGGCCGCCTCGAAGCCCTTCATGTTGGGTGTGAGCACCGAATAGCGCACGCCCGGCTTGCGATGGATGCCGTGCATCACCTCGGCGTTGTCGGCCATCTGCGGCACCCACTTCGGGCTCACGAAGCTGGTGACCTCGATCTCCTTCAGGCCCGCGTCCTGCAGGCGATGCACGAGGCCGATCTTGACCTCCGCCGGCACGGGCTGTTTCTCGTTCTGCAGCCCGTCGCGCGGGCCGACGTCGACGATCTTCACTTTGCGGGGCAGGCTCATGGTGTGTCTTTCGTTTTGTTGTGCGCAGTCAATTCGTGATTTTTGCCCGAACTTCGCGTTCCGGGTGCGACCGGCGGCCGTGCTCCCCAGAATGGGCAGGGCCTTCCACTTCCAAAGCCCGGCGATGCAAGCTGCCACAGGCCTGCCCAGCGTTCCTTCGGATGACTCTCAGGCCATCATGCTGGCCACGCGCGAGAACGCGGACGGGACAGAGAGCCACCGCACGCAGCAGACCCACATCGAATACCAGCCTACCCATGCGCCCCGGCCGTCCGCAACGGAACATGGAGGTGCCTTGGGCATGGTGCCGCAGCCGGGCGAGGCACCCTCCGAAGCGGCGCACGGAATCTTCGCGGCATCGGCGAACCCGGCTGACACGGCGCCTGCCGTGTTGCCCGACCTGCTGGCCCCGGCGCTGCCGGCCATGTACCGGCACATCGACGGCACCTGCCTGCCGTCGCTGGACAACGTCTACGCCGCCCTGACGCTGCAGTGGATCTCGGAACACGCCATGCAACAGCGGCTCGACTGGCAGCAAGTGGACCACCGCACGCGCCAGGCCGGCCAGCGGATGCTGACCTGCGCGCGCGCACTGCGACCGACGGCCGATGCGCCGCAGGCGTTTCGCCGGGAATTCGCCGAAGAGCAACCCGTCGCGCTGGACTCGCTCGCGCAAGGCTTCAACGTCGACTTCGGGAAGCTGTTCGGCAGCATGGCGGACCTGGGCCGACGACCCTTCTTCTCGAACACGCCGGACGCCGCGGATCGCCTGGGCTGGATGGTCTACGAACCGGCGCTGCGGCGGCGGCTGGAACAGGCTTTCGGGCTCGACCCGGCCAATCCCTTGATGCCGGCGCTGCTCAACCTGCGCAACACCAACTATGCGCAGCGCGTGATCGACGGCCTGCGCGAGGTCTCGCGCCAACAGCAGGCGGGCGCAGCGTTGAGCGCCGATTCGATGAAGCAGCTGCACGGCGCCGGCGTCGGGGCCAAGGACTCGGCCATGTTCGGCGAACCGCTGTCGTTCAGTGCCCCTGGCGGTCGCAACATGACCGTCGAGGGCATCTTCGAGGCATGGAAAGGCCTGCAGGACTTCAACCGGCGCATCGCCGCGCTCACCGGAAAACCAGGCGTCGATCCATGGCAGATGACGATCGACAACCGCATCGTCACGGCCATGCAGGGCGACCATTACACCGACTGGCGCCAGCACCCGCTGGACACCCGGCACGACGTGCGCATCAGCCGTGCAGCGCTGCGGCCCGACGTCGGCGTGGCGCTCATCGACGGCCTCGTCGACGACTACCGCCGCGCGCTGGCGGACGTCGATCCGCAGAACGCGGACGCATTGAAGGCGCTGATCGCCGGCCTCTCGCAGCGCCTGCTGCTGGCCCACCCCTTCGCCGACGGCAACGGACGCGTGACGACGGTGCTTGTGCCGCAGGTCCTGCTGGGCGAACTCGAAGCGCAGCGCATCGGCCCCTCGTCGCTGCACCAGCCGCACATGTTCGAGGACATCTGGATCGCCCTGCTCACGCCGCAGCAGGCTGCCGGGATGCTGCGTCCGCTGGACGCGTACCGCGCCGTGCCGGCCATGGCGCAGCGACCGGTCCATCAGTAGCCGCGACGCGCATCGACCACGCCGGCCAGCGTGTCGAAGCCCGCCCCGGCTTCCACGGCGCGGATCTTGCCGGCGATCTGCGCGATCGACTCTTCGCGCAGCGTGCGTGCCGAGGCATGCGGCGTCACCTCGATCTTCGGATGCCGCCAGAACGGATGCGCAGGTGGCAGCGGCTCGGTCTCGAACACGTCGAGCGCCGCGCCGGCGAGCTGGCCCGCATCGAGCAGGGGGATCAGGTCGGCCTCGACAAGGTGCGCACCCCGCGCCACGTTGATGACGTAGCCGCCCGGCCGGCCGCCATGGAGCTTCATGAGCGTCTCGTGGCGCATGATGCCGCGCGTGTCGGGCGTGAGCGGCAGCAGGCAGACCAGCACCCGACTGGCCGCGAGGAAGGCGTCGAAATTCTCCGCACCCGCAAAACCGCGGATGCCGTCGATCGGCTTCGGCGTGCGGCTCCAGCCGTTGACCGGAAAGTCGAACTGAGCGACCGTGCGGGCCACGCGTTCGCCCAGCGCGCCCAGGCCCATCACACCGACCGGGAAGTCCCGCCGCGACAGCGGCTTGCGGTAGCCCCAGCGCGCCTCGCGCGCATCGGCCGCATAGCCGTCGAACTCGCGGAAATGGCGGATCAGCGCATGGCAGACGTACTCGGCCATCTGCACCGACATGCCGGCGTCGTCGAGCCGGACGATGCGCGTCTGCGGCGGCAGCGCCAGCCTCAGCAGCGCATCGACGCCCGCACCGATGTTGAACAACCCGCGCAAGGCAGGCTGCTGGTCGATGAAGGCTTGCGGCGGTGCCCAGACCACGGCATGGTCGGCCGGCGGCGCGCCGGGCGCCCAGACATCGACCTCCACGCCGGGCAATGCAGCGCGCAGGCCGCTGACCCAGGCCTCGGGTCGGGTATCGGTGAGACAGACAGTGATTCGCATGGCCCGAATCTTAGGCGGCACTGCGGTCACGCCGTCCTGGAACGACGGCGTCGGCGCCAGCCCCAGCGCAGCAGCCAGCCGACCGGCAGCACCACCAGCACGAGCCATGGCAGCACCGCGGCGACGACGGTGATCAGCGTGCCCACGCTTTCGGCGAGCACCGCGCCGGCCTCGCGCAGCGCACGGGTCATCGGGTTGTAGCTGTCGCCGCCGCGCACCAGCGAGCGCTTGGGCGTGAACTGGATCTGGATGTGCTGCTTGCCGGTCTGCTGCGCCAGCAGCTTGCGCTGCGTCGCACTGGCGTCGAGCTCGGCCTGCGTGTCAGACAGCGTGCGCTGGATTTCCAGCAGGTCGGCCATCGTGCGCTTGGTGACCGTGTCGCCCAGCATCAGCCGCAGGCTGTCGCGGAACTCGGTGCGGTTGCGGATGCGCGCCTCGACGTCGATCACCTCGGCCGTCTTGTCTTCGGCGGTGGTGACGTGCGACACCACGCTGGCGACGCCGGCCAGGCCGCCGAGCAGCTTGTCGACATCGGCCGGCAGCACGCGCATCTCGAGCTGGCCTTCGCCGGGCTGCTGCGGCGTCTCGCGCAGCAGCGACGACGACAGCAGCTCGCACTGCAGTGCGCCGCACAGGTCGCGCACCTTGCCCCAGGCGTCGGCGAGCTGTTCGGGCACGACTTCGGCGCGCAACTCCTGGCGCACCGCCAGGAAGCGCTGCAGCGGCGCGGCATCCTCGGCCGACGCCGGCTCCGCGGCAGGCGACCGCTTTTCCATCGCGCCCAGGCTGGCGGGCGCCTGCATCGGTGCAGCGGGCGGTGCGGCCGACGGTTCGCCGGGATCCTTTCGGCCGCAGGCCGCGAGCGCCAGCACCGCGGTCAAGGTCAGCGCGACGAGCCGCGTACGGCGGCCGGATGCGGATACCGGCGACGGCGACAGGTACGGATACGGGCAATGCGTCATGCGCGTCGGCATCAGGCCGCAGCCGCCATCCGCAGCAGCTCGTCGCCCTCGGCCACCTGCTCGCCGGGCGTGAACATCAGCTCTTCCACCGTGCCGTCGGCCGGCGCGGCAATGGTGTGTTCCATCTTCATGGCTTCCATCACGGCCAGCGCCTGGCCGCGCGCGACCTTGTCGCCGGCCTTGACCGCGAAGGACACGACCTTGCCCGGCATCGGCGCGGTCAGGCGGCCGCCTTCGGACTGCACCTCGCCTGCATGGGCCAGCCGGTCGATCGCGACGATGCGCGTCGCGCCGCGGGCCGCAAAAACGTGCGCCGTCTCGTCCGCCTGGTGCACGCGCACGGTCTGCCGCTCGCCATTGAAGCGGACCTCGATTTCACCGCCCGGCAGGCCGGTGACGGCCAGCGGCCCATCGACGCCACCGACGTTCAGGTTCAGCGCGCCGTCGCGCCCGTAGCCGAGCACCGCGCTTTCGTCGGCACCGCGGAACTGGAAGTCGAAGCGGCGTCGCAGGGCGCCATGGCTGCGCCAGCCGTCGCGCCGCGCGAACGGATCGTTCGATGCAGACGCGGCTTCTGTGACGAGCGTGCGCGCAATCGATGCGGCGGCTGCCAGTGGCAGGCCCAGCGGCTCCTGGTCGAACAGCACCGCGCGTTCGCGCTCGATCAGCGCGGTGTCGAGTTGCGCCTGCGAGAACGATGGGGTGTGCAACACGCCGCGCAGGAACTGCACGTTGGTCGCGAGGCCGACGATCTGCGTCTCGGCCAGCGCGGCGTCGAGCCGCGCCAGCGCTTCTTCGCGCGTTGCGCCGTGCACGATCAGCTTGGCGATCATCGAGTCGTAGAAAGGCGAGATGACGTCGCCCTCGCGCACGCCGTCGTCGATGCGCACCGGCGCCCGCTCGAAGGACGCGGCGGCCGGCTTGCGGTAGACCTGCAGCGTGCCGGTGGCCGGCAGGAAGTTGTTGTCAGGGTTCTCGGCGCAGATGCGCGCCTCGATCGCGTGGCCATGGATCTTCAGCTGGTCCTGCTTCAGCGGCAGCGGCTCGCCGGACGCAACGCGCAGTTGCCACTCGACCAGGTCGAGCCCGGTGATGGCTTCGGTGACCGGATGCTCCACCTGCAAGCGGGTGTTCATTTCCATGAAGAAAAAAGTCATCGCGCCGCCATCGCGCTGCTCGACGATGAACTCGACCGTGCCCGCGCCGACGTAGTTCACGGCCTTGGCGGCGGCGACGGCGGCGGCGCCCATCTCGGCGCGCATCGCCGCGGTCATGCCGGGCGCGGGCGCTTCTTCGAGCACCTTCTGGTGGCGCCGCTGCACAGAGCAGTCGCGCTCGAACAGGTAGACGCAGTCGCCGTGCGTGTCGCCGAAGACCTGGATCTCGATGTGGCGCGGGCGCTGCACGTACTTCTCGATCAGCACCGCGTCGTCACCGAAGCTGTTGATCGCCTCGCGCTGGCACGACGCAAGGGCCGCCGCGAAGTCTTCCGACTTGTCGACCGCGCGCATGCCCTTGCCGCCGCCGCCCGCGCTGGCCTTGATCAGCACCGGATAGCCGATGCGGTCGGCCTCGCGCTGCAGCAGCGCCGGGTCCTGGTCGGCGCCGTGGTAGCCGGGCACCAGCGGCACGCCGGCCTTTTCCATCAGTTGCTTCGACTCGGCCTTCAGGCCCATGTCCTTGATGGCCGATGGCGGCGGGCCGATGAAGACCAGGCCGGCGTCGGCGCAGGCCTGGGCGAACTCCTCGTTCTCGCTGAGGAAGCCGTAGCCGGGGTGGATCGCCTCCGCGCCGGTGGCCTTGGCGGCCTCGAGGATCTTTTCCCAGCGCAGGTAGCTGTCCTTCGGCGCGCTGCCGCCCAGGTACACCGACTCGTCGCAGGCCCGCACATGCTTGGCGTCGGCATCGGCGTCGGAATAGACGGCGACGGTGCGAATGGCCAGGCGGCGCGCGGTCGCGGCCACGCGGCAGGCGATCTCGCCACGGTTGGCGATGAGGATCTTCTTAAACATGGGGGCTGTCTCCCGGAGAGGGTTTCTTGAACTTGAAGGCGGACACGACGCCCGGGTCGGGCTTGCCGCTGAAGATGCGGGCCACGCGCCGCACCAGGCCGCTGAGGAAGCGCCAGCTCTTGCGGATGAGCCAGACGCTGAGGATCAGCACAAGCACGAAGAGCACGGCGAAGACCAGTGGATGCGCGACCGCGAGCCAGAGCCCGGCCGGCACCATGCTGTCTTCGACCAGCGAGGCGCCGACGTTGCTGAAGGGCTCGGGGGAGGTGTTGATGGCGGCCCGCGTGGTGGCCTTGGCCGCATGCGCGGTGGCCGCGAAGCCGCCGCCCAACAGCGCGGCGACCAGCGCCATCAGCGTGTGGTCGGCGCCGAACACGCCCGCGGCCAATGCGGCGCCGGCCGGAATGCGGATCACGGTGTGGACCATGTCCCAGAGCGAATCGAGGCCCGGGATCTTGTCGGCGAAGAACTCGACGAAGACCATGAAGCCGCTCACGGCCAGCACGATCGGATGCGCGAGCATCTGCAGGCCGCCGGGCAGCGGCACCCAGCCGAAGTACCCGGCCATGCCGGTCAGCAGCACCACGAGGTACAGCCGCACGCCGCTGGCCCAGCCGAGGGCGGCAGCGAGTGCGAGGAGTTGGGGGAGGTCGAGTTGGGACATCAAGACATCCTGGCGCTTCGGGGATGGCTCACAGGATCCACGACGGCTTGCGCTTCTGTAGGAAGGACTGCACGCCCTCGCGGCCTTCGTCGCTGGCGCGAATGTCGGCGATGCCTTCGACGGTCTTCGCGATCAGCGCATCGTCGATCTCACGGCCGGCCACGTCGTCGATCAACGTCTTGCAGGCACGCACGGCTGCGGGGCTGGCGCCGGTCAGCGCCTTCAGCAACTCATCGATCTTGGCGTCCAGCGCATCGGCCGCGACGACTTCATGCACGAAGCCGATGCGGTGCGCCTCGGCTGCGGCGAAGCGCTCGGCCGTGAGGAAGTAGCGCTGCGATGCACGCGCGCCCATCGCGCGGATCACGTACGGGCTGATGGTCGCAGGGATCAGGCCGATCTTCACTTCGCTCAGGCAGTACCACGCCGTGTCGACGCTGACCGCCATGTCGCAGGCCGCGACCAGGCCCATGCCACCGGCATACACGTCGCCCTGCACGCGCGCGATGGTCGCCTTGGGGCAGTCGGCGATGGTGCGCAACATCTCGGCCAGCTTGCCCGCGTCGGCGATGTTCTCGTCGCGCGTGTAGTCGGCCATGCGGCGCATCCAGTGGAGGTTGGCGCCGGCGCAGAAGGCTGGCCCGTTGGCGCCCAGCACGATGGCCCTGACCTGTGTCGCGGCACCGGCTTCGAGGAAGGCATGCGTCAGTTCGGCGATGACGATGTCGTCGAAGGCGTTGCGCGTGTCGGGCTGGTCGAGCCAGATGCGGGCGACGGGGCCGTCGATGGTGAGCTTGAGTTTGGTGAAGGTCATGTCGTCAATGTTGTTGGCTTCGTGCGGTACGGTCAGGCGATCCATGTTTCATCGGCCTGGGCACAGGGCCGGGGCCGGGGCACGGGCGCGTGCGCAGGCCACCGGGTACTCCCCTCCGCGAATGTCCCCCGCCTTCGGCTCCTCCTTGATTTCGCTGCGGGGAGCACCCGGCGCCCTGCGCACGGGGAGCGGCAGTTGTTGTGCAGTTGATCAACCACGATGGCGTCCAAGGCTCACGTCGATGGCGTACTCCCCGCAGCGAAATCAAGGAGGAGCCGGCAGCCGAAGGCTGACGGCGGGGGACATTCGCGGAGGGGAGTACGCCGTCGGCGTGAGCCCGTCCCGCACCCCCAGCAAGTAAATGCGTCACCGCCTCTGAAAGATGTCGGTGCGTGGTCATGGTTCGACAACGCACGCCAGTCCGTCGATACCATCGAAGTCACGGTCCGCGTGCAACAGCGCGCAGCCGTGCTCAATGCACCACGCGGCCACCATCAGATCGATGGCGCTGCGGATGGTGATGCCCCGGCGGCGCTGACGGCGGTACAGGTCGGCCGCGCGAACGGCCACCGCCTCGCCGCCGGCAGCGGCCAATGGCAGCGCCGCGAGGGCGGCCCGGGCGAGGCGCCAGTCGCGGTCGTGCACGAAGCCGCGCAGCACCTCCATGAGCACCAGATCGAGCAGCACGATGTCCTCGACGCCCTCCTGCAGCAGCGCGCGCAAGCGCGCCACGGCCGGCGTCACCTGCCCGCGGAAATGCTGGATCCAGACGCTCGAATCGACCGTGATCATCGCGTGCGACCCGCCGGCCGCGACTTCTTGCCGGTGCTTGCGGTGCCAGCCGCGCCCGCCGCGTAGCGCACAGGCGGCTCCTGCACGGCGAGCGCATCTGCGGGTGTCGTGCGCCAGTCCACGCTGTCGTCCCCCGCCCACTGGAGCTGGCCGCCCAGCGCGAGAAGCTGCTGGTAGGCCTTGCGCCGTGCCAGCAGGCGCAAGCCCTCTTCCACTGCTTCCTTCTTGGTGCTGAACCCGCCAGCCTCCATGGCGGCGGCCATGAGCTTGTCGTCGATCACGATGTTGGTACGCATGGGCATCCCTGTGTGTATGTATCTCGAAAATCATACACATCGCTCGGCCATTACATCCGGAAGATGCCGAACTTCGGCTCCGGGATCGGCGCATGGCGCGCCGCAGCCAGTCCGAGCGACAGCACACGGCGCGTGTCGGCCGGATCGATGATCCCGTCGTCCCACAGCCGTGCGGTCGCGTAGTACGGGTGGCCCTGCACCTCGTACTGCTGCCGGATCGGCGCCTTGAAGGCCTCTTCTTCTTCCTTGCTCCAGCTGCCGCCCTTGCCCTCGATGCCGTCGCGCTTCACGGTGGCCAGCACGCTCGCGGCCTGCTCGCCGCCCATCACGCTGATGCGCGCGTTCGGCCACATCCACAGGAAGCGCGGCGAATAGGCACGGCCGCACATGCCGTAGTTGCCGGCGCCGAAACTGCCGCCGATGATGATCGTGAACTTCGGCACGTTGGCGGTGGCCACGGCCGTCACCAGCTTGGCACCGTGGCGTGCGATGCCTTCGTTCTCGTACTTGCGGCCCACCATGAAGCCGGTGATGTTCTGCAGGAAGATCAGTGGCGTCTTGCGCTGGCAGCACAGCTCGATGAAGTGCGCGCCCTTCTGCGCCGACTCGCTGAACAGGATGCCGTTGTTGGCGATGATGCCGACCGGCATGCCCTCGATCTCGGCAAAGCCGCAGACCAGCGTGGCGCCGAAGCGCGACTTGAACTCGTGGAACTCGCTGCCGTCGACCACGCGCGCGATGATCTCGCGCACGTCGAAGGGTTTGCGCGTGTCGGTCGGGATCACGCCGTACAGCTCTTCCGCCGGGAAGGCGGGTGCGCGCACGTCCTTCCGCGGCACCGGCGTGGCACCTTGCCGATTCAGGTTGGCGACCGCGCTGCGCGCCAGCGACAGCGCATGCAGGTCGTTCTGCGCGAGGTGGTCGGCGACGCCCGACAGCCGCGTGTGCACGTCGCCGCCGCCCAGGTCCTCGGCCGTCACGACCTCGCCGGTCGCGGCCTTCACCAGCGGCGGGCCGCCCAGGAAGATCGTGCCCTGGTTCTTCACGATGATCGACTCGTCGCTCATCGCCGGCACGTAGGCGCCGCCGGCCGTGCACGAGCCCATGACGACCGCGATCTGCGCGATGCCCTGGGCGCTCATGTTGGCCTGGTTGTAGAAGATGCGGCCGAAGTGCTCGCGATCGGGAAACACGTCGTCCTGGTTCGGCAGGTTGGCACCGCCCGAGTCGACCAGGTAGACGCAGGGCAGGTGGTTCTGTGCGGCGATCTCCTGCGCGCGCAGGTGCTTCTTCACGGTCATCGGGTAGTAGGTGCCGCCCTTCACCGTCGCGTCGTTGCATACGATCATGCAGTCGACGCCGCTGACGCGCCCGATGCCCGCGATCATCCCCGCGCCGGGTGCCGATTCGACGCCCTTGCCATCGAG
>CAIQMJ010000901.1 GCA_903872875.1 uncultured Variovorax sp. | reverse complement strand
GGCAACCCCAACCCGTTGAGCCTCACCGGAGCTTTCGCATGCCAAGACCCAACCTGATGAAACAGCTGACTCTCGCCACTGCGCTCGCGCTTGCCCTGGCAGCCACGACGGCGAGCCATGCGGCGGACGCCGCGAAGATCGGCTTTCTGACCACGCTCTCGGGCCCTGGCGCCGTGATCGGCCAGGAGGTGCGCGACGGCTTCAACCTCGGCATCCAGCATGGCGGCGGCAAGCTCGGCGGCCTGCCGGTGGAGATGACCATCGTCGACGACCAGCAGAACGCCGACAGCGCGCGCCAGACGGTCGAGCGCTTCCTGAAGCGCGACAAGGTCGACGTGATGACCGGCATGGTGTTCAGCAACGTGCTGCTGCCGGTGCTGCCGACCATCCTGTCGAACGACACGATCTACCTGAGCCCGAACACCGGCCCGAGCGACTACGCCGGCGCCAAGTGCGACCGCAACTTCTTCTCGGTCGCCTGGCACAACGAGGACATCCCGCAGGCCGTCGGCAAGTACGCGACCGACCGCAAGTTCGCGCGGGTCGCGCTGATCGCGCCCAACTATCCGGGTGGGCGTGAATCGCTGACCGGCTTCAAGCGCCAGTACAAGGGCGAGGTGGTGGAAGAGATCTACACCAAGATGGGCCAGCTCGACTATTCGGCCGAGCTGGCGACCATGCGTGCCGCGAAGCCGGATGCGATCTTCTTCTTCCTGCCGGGCGGCATGGGCGTGAATTTCATCAAGCAGTTCGGCGCCTCCGGGCTCGGCAAGCAGGTCGCGCTGCTGGCGCCGGGCTTCTCGGCCGACGAGGACACCATCGCCGCCATCGGCGAGCCGATCGCCGGGCTCTACAACAGCTCGCAGTGGGCGGCCGACCTGCCGAACGCGGCCAACCAGAAGTTCGTGACCGACTTCCGCAAGGCCTACGGCCGGACGCCGACGCTGTATGCCTCGCAGGCGTACGACACGGCGTTGCTGCTCGACAGCGCCGTGCGCGCGGTCGGCGGCAAGGTGGAAGACCACGAGGCGCTGCGCAAGGCCCTGCGCAAGGCGGATTTCCAGTCGGTGCGCGGGCCGTTCCGCTTCAACACCAACCAGTACCCGATCCACAACCTCTACACCCGCGTGGTCGAGAAGGACGCGCAGGGCAAGCTGACCAACCGCCTGGTCGGCACCACCATGACGGACCACGTGGATCCGTCGGTGGACGCGTGCGCGATGAAGTGAGCGAGATTCGGCGGCCTCAGCCGCCGACCACCGACCAGCCCGCATGCAGGTTGGCCTTGTCGTTCTCGTATTCCCAGGCGGTGCCGCAGCGGTCGCAGCGGTAGCGCGTGACGTTCACCGTGCCGGTGTCGCGCTCTTCCTTGCGGCTCTGGCCTTGCACCAGTTCCGCATGACCCGGCGCGCGGCGCCAGTTGCGCTGGATGCCGGTGCAGGGCTCGCACAGCACCATCTTCTTCAGTTCGTTCTGGCGGGCTGCGTCTCTGGTCATGATGTGATGCCGTTCAATGGTGGTGGCCGTGGGCGCCGTGCACATGGCGGTGCGCGATCTCTTCCTCGCTCGCGGGCTGGACGTCGACCACCGTGATGCTGAAGCGCAGTTGCTTGCCGGCCCACGGATGATTGCCGTCGAGCAGCACCACAGGGCCCTTGATCTTGGTCACGGTGAAGACGTGTTCAGTGCCGTCGTCGAGCCGGCCCTGCAGCTGGCCGCCGACCTTCACGCCCGGCGGGAATTCCGACTTGGGGATGGTGCGCACCAGCGACTCGTCGCGCGCGCCGAAACCGTCGGCGGGCGACAGGTCGAGCGTGACCTTGTAGCCCTTGGCCTGGCCGTCGAGCGCCGCCTCGATCTTGGGCAGCGTGTTGTCGTAGCCACCATGCAGGTAAGCCATCGGCTCCGGGCTGGCTTCGAGCAGCTTGCCCTGCGCGTCGGCGACTTTGTAGGTGAGGGTGACGACAGTGTCTTTTTGGATTTGCATGGGGGGATTTTCGCCGGTGCGGCTTCGGCTTGCTGGCGGCGGATGCGGTGATTACGCGGCTTATTTGCCGCATATTTTGCGGAGAATAAAAGGATAATCGCCGCATGTCGTACCTGATCGATCCGCTCTACATCTGGCAGTCGCCCGACTGGCCGGCCTGGCGCTACGACGCGATGGCGCTCGCGCCCCACCTCGCCAGGGTGCATCAGGCGCAGGGGCACCTGCGCGGGCGCATGGACGCGCTCGGTATGGCGCAGCGCGACCAGGCTGCATTGCAGGTGGTCACCGAGGACGTACTGAAGACCAGCGAAATCGAGGGCGAACACCTGGACCGGAATGCCGTGCGCTCGTCCATCGCGCGGCGGCTCGGTGTGGACATCGGTGCGCTGGCGCCGGTCGATCGGCACGTCGAAGGCGTGGTCGACATGGTGCTGGACGCCACCGGCCGCCATGCGGAACCGCTGACCGTGGAGCGCCTTCTTGGTTGGCATGCCGCGTTGTTTCCCACCGGGTACAGCGGCATGTCGCCTTCGCGGGTCGGTGCCTGGCGCGACGACGCATCGGGGCCGATGCAGGTCGTGTCCGGTTCCATCGGGCGACGCAAGGTCCATTACGAGGCGCCGCCTGCGGGCCGCCTGGAGCGCGAGATCGACAGCTTCCTGCGCTGGCTCGACGGCGTGGAGGCCGCTGGGGCAACGCACGGCGACCCGGTGCTGCGCGCCGGCCTGGCGCATTTGTGGCTGGTGACCCTGCATCCCTTCGACGATGGCAACGGCCGCATCTCGCGTGCGGTCGGCGACCTGATGCTGGCGCGCGCCGAGCACTCACCGCAGCGTTTCTACAGCCTGTCTGGGCAGATCGAGCGTGAGCGCAAGGACTACTACGCGCAGCTGGAGGCAACCCAGAAAGGCGACATGGACGTCACCGTCTGGCTGCGATGGTTCCTCGATTGCCTGCTGCGCGCCATCGAAGCCGCCGACGCCACGATCGGGGCCGTGCTGGTCAAGGCAACCTTCTGGCAGCGCTGGGCGGGCACACCGATGAATGAGCGCCAGCTCAAATTGCTGAACCGGTTGCTGGACGGCTTCGAGGGCAAGTTGACGACCGCGAAATGGGCGGCGATCGCCAAATGCTCGGCCGATACGGCGCTGCGCGATATCAGCGATCTGGTCGGCCGGGGCGTGCTCGTCAGGTCCGAAGCTGGCGGGCGAAGCACCAGCTATGTGCTGGCCGGTACGGATCGCGCTCCGGATTAAGCCTGTTCCGCTGTCGGTATGGCATATGTCTTGCTAAAGTCGTACAACTACCGATTGTCGATTGTTCGACAATCAGCAGAATCCGGACGCCATGACTTCGACACCCATCCTTCAGATCCAAGGCCTGCACAAGCGCTTCGGCGCGCACCATGTGCTGCGCGGCATCGACCTCGACGTGCAGCCGGGCGACCGCATCGCGGTCATCGGGTCGAGCGGCTCGGGCAAGAGCACGCTGCTGCGCTGCCTCAACTTCATGGAGATGCCGTCGGCCGGCCGCGTGGTGCTCAAGGGCCGCGCCGTCGGCACGCCAGCCCGCGTCGGCAGTGACATCCACTACGGCCGGACCGAGCTGAGCGCGGTGCGCAAGCAGGTCGGCATGGTGTTCCAGCAGTTCAACCTGTTCCCGCACATGACGG
>CAIQMJ010000900.1 GCA_903872875.1 uncultured Variovorax sp. | reverse complement strand
TTGGCGAGGCGCTGGCCCGTGCCGCGCCGGACGTGCCGAAAGAGAAGTATCCCGAACTGGGCGCGCGCTACCGCTATCACTATCTGAAGCATCAGGACGATCTGGTGCTGTTCGATGGTGTGCTGGAGATGCTCGACGCGCTTCGGGCTCGTGGTCATCAGCTCGCGGTGGCGACCGGCAAGTCGCGCCGCGGCCTGAACGAGGCGCTGGCCAGCGCGGCGCTGCGTGAGCGCTTCGACGCGTCGCGTACCGCGGACGAAACGCACGGCAAGCCGCATCCGCGCATGCTCATCGAGCTGATGGAAGAGCTGGAGGTGCCGGCCGAACGCACGCTGATGATCGGCGACACCACGCACGACCTGCAGCTCGCGCTCAATGCGGGTTGCGCCAGCGTCGGCGTGAGCTATGGCGCGCACGAGCCGGCCAGTTTCGATGTACTGAATCCGCTGCACATCGCCCATTCTGTGGAAGACCTGAGCGCCTGGCTGCTCGACAATGCCTGAGTGAATCCGCTGGAGCGTTCTGCCGTGAGTGAACAGATTCCCCTCTGCAATGCCGCCGACCTCGCCGAGGGCGGGCGTGCCGTTCCGTTCGACGTGGTCTACGGTGGCGAAACCTGCCGTGCTTTCGCGGTGCGCTTCGATGGGTTGCCACGCGCCTACCTGAACCGGTGCACCCACGTGGCGATGGAAATGGACTTCCAGCCCGACCGCTTCTTCGACGATTCCGGCCAATGGCTGATGTGCGCCACGCACGGGGCGGTCTACGCGCCGGACACCGGCGAATGTGCCGGCGGCCCCTGTCGCGGCAGACTGGTGAAGATCGCCCTCACCGAGCGTGGCGGCGTGGTCCACTGGCATACTGACTGGAACCTCCAACCCCTGGCCTTCTGAATGACCGACCCCACGCGTACCGAACCGGAGGGCTTCGAGCCTTTCGAGCGCGCCGCTCCTCTTTCTTCCGCGCCTGCAAGCGCACCATCCATGGCCAAAAACGACCCCACATCGCAAGCCGGCTGGGAGCGCGCGACGCTCGAAAAGCTGGCGTTTTCCGCCTTGCGCGAACAGCGCTCCACGCGTCGCTGGAAGACCTTCGTGCGCCTGTGCTGGCTGGCCTTCTTCGTGTTCCTTGCATGGGCCGTGATGTCCCGTGCGGCACCGAGCACGGCCAAGACCACGGCGCACACGGCGCTGGTCGAGATCAAGGGCGAGATCGCCAATGGCGGCGACGCGAGTGCCGAATTCGTGGTGGCCGCCATGAAGACAGCCTTCGAGGACGAAGGCGCCAAGGCCGTGATCCTGCTGATCAATTCGCCCGGCGGAAGCCCGGTGCAGGCAGGCATCATCAACGACGAGATCAAGCGGCTGAAGGCCAAGCACAACAAGCCCGTCTACGCAGTGGTCGAGGAGACCTGCGCCTCGGCCGCCTACTACATCGCCGCCGCAGCCGACAAGATCTACGTCGACAAGGCGAGCATCGTCGGCAGCATTGGCGTATTGATGGACGGTTTTGGTTTCACCGGATTGATGGAAAAGGTCGGCGTCGAGCGGCGCCTGCTCACGGCCGGCGAGAACAAGGGTTTCCTTGATCCGTTCAGCCCGATGAGCGAGGCGCAGCGCGCGCACGCGCAGAAGATGCTCGACCAGATCCATGCGCAGTTCATAGACGTCGTGAAGGCCGGCCGCGGCGACCGGCTGAAGCTCGACACGCCCGGCCTGTTCAGCGGGCTTTTCTGGAGCGGGCAGCAAGCGGTTGAACTCGGCCTGGCCGATCAGCTTGGCAATGTCGACTTCGTCGCCCGCGAGGTTGTGAAGGCGGAGGACGTCATCGACTACACGCGTCGCGACAACGTCGCCGAGAAGCTGGCGAAGAAGTTCGGCGCAGCGATCGGCGAGGGTTCGGTGGGCGCGTTGCGCACGCTGCCGGCGCTGCGCTGATCGATTCAATCGGGCGCCGCAGAGGCTGCTCGATCGATCGGCCGCTTCCTCAGCGTGCGGCCGCGTGGCGTGCGGATGCGGCCAGCGCCAGCGCGAAGACCACTACCACGCCGAGCGCCATCGTCAGTGACATGGCGCGCGCCAGCAGTCCGATCGCTGGTGGCCCTGCCATGAACCCCAGATACGCCGCTGCCGATACGGCAGCGATGCCGCGCGCCGGGTCCACGCCCGGCACCCGCGCCGAGGCTGCGAACAGGATCGGCACCACGTTCGCGAAACCCACTCCGACGCCGGCAAAGCCGAGCAGGGCGATCCATGGCGTGCCGGTGAACAGCACGAGCGTCATCGCCAGGGCCGCGAGCAGGGCACTGCCGCGCAACAGCATGGCCGGTGCGAACCGCGCGCGCATGGCGTCGCCGGCGAATCGCGCGGCGGCCATTGCCGCGGAAAAGCTGGCATAGGCCAAAGCGGCCTGCTGCTGCGGGCTGCCGAGCTCCTGCTGCAGATAAAGCACGCTCCAGTCGTAGATTGCGCCTTCCGCAATCAGGCCGAGTGCGGCGAGCAGCCCGAGCATCGCCAGCGCGCCGCGCGGCAGCCGGAAGCCGTTGTCTGTATGGCTCGATGCCGTCGCCCAGCGCGGCAGCATGGCGGTGGCTGCCCATGCCACGGCAAGCGCCATCGCGGCGGCGACCAGCCACAGGTGCTGCTGTGGCGGCAGCCCGGCGGCAAGTGCCACGCCGCCAGTGACTGCGCCAGCCATGCCGCCGAGGCTGAACATGCCGTGCATGCCGCTCATCAGCGGCTGGCCGCCCCGCAGTTCCAGTTGAGCGGCCTCGGTGTTGATGGCGACGTCGAACACGCTGGTGACCAGCCCGAACATTGCCAGCAGCGCGAGCAGCGCACCGTAGCTAGGCATCAGCACGATTCCGCCAAGCAGCACTGCGTACACTGTCCCGCAAAGGGCGGCAACGCGGCGCGCGCCGTAGTGGCCGATCCAGCGACCAGCTTGGCTCAGGCCGAGCAGGGCGCCGAAACCCGCAGCAAGCATCGCCAGCCCGAGCGCCGCCTCGTCGATGCCGTAGTGCGCCTTGACCGTGGGTATGTGCACGCCCCAGGTCGCGAAGATGAATCCCGAGCAGAAGAACTGCGTTCGGGTGGCCCAGCGTGTGCGTGCCGAGACCGGGTCGACAGCGGTCGCCAACGGCTCAGCGTCCGATCGCGAAGACTGCCGGGAGGCGGTCCTCCGCGGGGGGTGGTGCGGCGCGCCATGCCTTGACCGTTCTGCTCTGGACGTCTGCGCTGTCCAGGGTCAGGCCGCGTGCCACGGCGAGCCGGGTGTTGTGCTGCAGCGTGCTCGTCAGCGCCTGGCGAAGCGCCGTGTTGCGGTAGGGCGTCTCGATGAAGAGCTGCGTCTGGCCGGTGCGCAGGGCGAGCGCTTCGAGTTCGCGGATCCGCTGGGTGCGCGCGTCCGCGTCTTGAGGCAGGTAGCCGACGAAGGCGAAATTCTGGCCGTTTAGGCCACTGGCGGCGAGTGCCAGC
>CAIQMJ010000899.1 GCA_903872875.1 uncultured Variovorax sp. | reverse complement strand
GACGGCTGACACAGAGTCGGGTGAGGTCATCAGCCGGTCGGCCGCGAGAAGCATCCGCCATCGAGTCAGATACCCCATGACGGAAATCCCGACCTTCTCTTTGAAGCGAAGTGCAAAGGCAGAGCGCGAGATGCCGGCATTGTCGGCCAGTTCCTGCACAGTCCAACGATAGCCGGGGCGCTCATGCATCGTAGCCATGGCAGAGCTCAATTGTTGATCAGACAGCGCAAACAACCAGCCCACCCTCCCCGACCCATTCTGTGTCACATGAAGTCGGAGTACCTCGATCAGCATCATCTGCGCAAGATACTCCGCCAGCAGCGCACCTCCCGGCTGCGGGTCCGCCAACACCGCAATCATACGTTCGAGATACCACTGCATGACCGCACGGTCTGCATCACTCCGAATATGCACAAGAGCTGGTAGCAAGCTCAGCAGAATGCTCGCATGTTCGGTCGTAAACGTGAAGAACGCGGTCAGACCGAAGCACGCACCGCCGCCTTGCCATGAAATAATGCCTCCGTTCATCGGTCCAGTAACGACGGTTTTCACGTCAATTGGGGCAACCGAGAGATCACTCGCGAGGCGAAAAGCTGGCCCATGCGGTAGCGCCACAAAATCCTTGGCTTCAAGCCGCATCGCTTCATCGATCCCTTCTATCGAAAGCCAGCAGTGGCCTGAAACCAACGCGAAGAAGAAGAAGCAATTGCTCCGCTCGAACTGAATGCACCAGTCTCCTCCCGCATCGAATCCACCTGACATGAAGCTCCGAGGCTTCAGGAGCGAGAGCACATCAGATAATGGATCGGCCATACGCTTGGACGATCTCGACAGAAATTCAGACTTCATAGCATAGATTGTATCTGGCGGCCGCTCTACCATTGACCGCATGAGCTTGACATCGGCTACTTGTACTCACGCGCCTGAGCGGTCGTCGGATTAGCTTTCATCTGTTCATCAATGAGGTGGGAATGCACTCCACGATGTTCGATCGCTGTCATTGCGTCCGACACATCGATCCACAACGCGCCGGCAGAAACTGCCCCCGCAGCAGAGGTTCGTCCTATTCGCCGAGCGACCACTGAACTAGGAGTCATTGAGGCGCCAGGTATCCCGTTCAATCTTGCATTGCAACACGCTTCAAGCCTGAAATTAGTCTCATGAAACTTTGAAGAGAGAGAAAGGATTTTATGAAGTCAAGAACAGTCACAGTTGTAGGCGCCACGGGAGCACTGGGATCGGAGATCGTCCGCGCATTGCTCGAACGGGGCGCCCGGGTCAGAGCAATAGTCCGGGCCACCAGCGACCGCACCACGCTTCTTTCTCTGGGTGTGACGGACTTTTTCGTCGCAGACCTTATGGATGCCAATGCCCTACGGCTGGCCATGACTGCCGAGCCTCGCGCTATGGCTGTGGTGGCCAGCGCCGCCGGCTTTAGCGCTCATTCGGCTCGCACGAAGGGTAATAACTCTAGGACGGACACGGAGGGATATCGGAATCTGATAGATGCGGCCAAGAGCGCTGGCATGCCACGCGTCGTCCTGATTTCAATTCTCGAATGCGACAAGGCTAGGGACGTGCCTCATTTCTCTCAAAAATTCGCCGCCGAGCAGTACTTGATCAAGAGAGGCCAACCATACCTCGCGCTGCGCGCGGGGGCGTTTCTTGACCGGGCCAAGGACGTCGTGATCTCCAAGGTCCGCAACGGAGTCTTTCCGGACATCGTCCCTGGTGTGCCGCTTGACATGATCTACTCCCCTGATCTTGCGCGATGTGCAGCCCAAGCCGCGCTCGACTTGCCAGCTTCGGCGCTGAATCAGAGCGTTGATATTTGCTGCGATGTTCCGGCCACTGGCACCATGCTTGCTGCGGCCTTTACGAGAGTGCTGGGCCGGAAGATAGTTGCGAAGCCTGTCTTCTCTCCCTTCGTCCTTGCATTGTTGCCATCGGTGTCGAGGTTTTTCCCGCAGCATCTTCGCAACCAGATCCCTGTGATGAAATGGCTGCGGACGGGAGCCTATGTCAGCCACACGAGCCAAAGGCAGAAGCAAAAGCAACTGTTCGGTGAACTGCCGACGATAGAAGACTCTGTTGCCCGCTACTGCAGGGATAAGGGACTGATCGAGCCGATTGCGCCAGGATTACACCCGGAAGAAGAAGTTCGGTGACTTGAGTGTCACCGAACTCAAGCGTCTGAAGATGCTCGAGAACGAGAACACCAGGTTGAAGTGCATCGCGGCTGATATGACGCTGGACAAGCAGACCCTGCAGGATTGACCGGAAGAGCTCCGAGGGCTACGAAGCGGCGTAAGCTGGCAGCCTGGATGCAGAACGCTTCAAAGTGAATGTTCGAAGGTCGTGTCGGCTGGCACTGCTGAGGCCTCGGTTTGGCATCAGAAGAGCGAGGCGCGCAATCAAAGCGCGCTGTGTCCGCGCACCAGGGAGATCGCGATGGACCGTCCACGATTCAGGTACTTGTATGTGCTGGTCATGCTCAAGCGTGAATCCTGGGAGGTCGACCCCCGCTTCGCATATTGTTTTCGCGTCGGCCGCATCGTTCTTGTCGGTCGTGACGTATGGTATGGCTTTACAAACTGCGTGGCCGTCAACCGCGCACGGTATGGCCCATGCTCTGCATGCTCGCGCCCCTACTAATGCGCACTGCCGTGACCGCCATGCCGATAAAGCACCGCAGCCGGTTGGTGGAGAACTTCGCCATTTGGTCGCGCCGCAGCGGCTTCTTTAACACTAACTTGCCGTGCTCATCAATGCCGTGACCTGGAAGACGTTCTTCCCCAGATTGATGCCAATAGTTGCATTTTTTGCCGGACGCCCCCCCTCTCGATTCAAGGGGTTTGTGCCACCTCCTGTGGCACGTCGATGCCGATGCGGGCGTCCCTCTCATTGCCTATCGACATATCTATGGGGCCCCATCCATGCAGCGCAAAAGCTTGCGTCCTGGCGCATAAGGCTGCAGACTTATTGTCGCCTTAGATTTCGG
>CAIQMJ010000898.1 GCA_903872875.1 uncultured Variovorax sp. | reverse complement strand
CGCCGGCATCTACCGCACGGCGCCGATCGAGGAGACATCGCTCGCGCTCTACGAGCAGATCGTGCGCATCAATCAGGTGGGCGTGTTTCTGGGCATGCAGGCGGTGCTGCCTGCGATGCGCGAACGCGGCGGCTCGATCGTCAACGTTTCCTCCACATCGGGGCTGCGGGGCAACCAGAACTCCATCGCCTACGGCGCCAGCAAATGGGCCGTGCGCGGGATGAGCAAGATCGCGGCGGTCGAATTCGGCTGCCATGGCATCCGCGTCAACTCCGTTCACCCGGGCTTGATCGACACGCCGATGAATCATGAGCAGATCGGTCCTGAGCGCTTGAAAGCGATCGGTGCCACCGTGCCACTGATGCGAGCGGGGCAAGCGCATGAGGTGGCGGCTGTGGTTTGTTTTCTAGCTTCGGACGCGGCCGCGTATGTCACCGGGGCGGAATATGTGGTGGATGGCGGCAGCACAGCCGGCGTGCTTCGGGCCCAGTTTGCAACGACCGGGGCCGCTCAGCTGCGCAACCACGCTTGACACCCAGTCAGAGGTGGTGGTCTCCGAGCAAGGTCGTCAATCGACCACGCTGCGTCGGTGCGTACCTCGATCAAGCGACACCTCGTTCTTGCACAGCTATCGAAGCCAGGCGAAATACTGAACTGGCGGCTCGCCCACGGACAACCGACGGCTGCGGGCTGCCAGATCGCTCTGCAGCTGATGAAGCAGGCGTCCAAGGGCGGCTTGGCGCTGCTCAGCAGCGCTGGGTGGCAGCTTGACGATCTTTCCGCGTGTCTATCGCAAGGTGAACCACGACGTGCTGACGGATCTGGAGCCCGTATCGCTCACGACTGTCGTCTCTCGCGCATCGATGAGGCCAAGTTGACGCGCTCCATGTCGCGCAAGGGATGCTCGCCTGACAACACCGCTTGCGAGGGCTTCTTCCGCAGGCTGAAAACGCAGTCTGGTTGAATATCGCAAGAGCATGGGAATCGCGACATAGCCAAGTCCAAGAATTCCGCCGCACCCCCTGCTGATCACGATTGCACTGGCGCTAACAGAGGGCGCCTAGTGAGAATGAAGTGGTGGCGGCGGTCGTACCGCTGGACCGTACGTCGATAGACCGCACGTTGCCTGCCCCCCACGCTTTGTACAGGACCGCCCCGCTGCTCGCTCAGACAGTTGCGCATGACCGTCGTAGGCATCCTGCCTCGGATCAACTATATGCATTGAGCCTTTCAGCACCCTGGCGCGCGCATGCCGCAGCGCAAGGAAGTGGCGCGACCTAACGCGGTTGCGTGAAGCGCCAAACCTTGCACCGCATTGCCAGAGGCTCTTAGCATGCAAGGATGCGCCTCGACCATATCCACAAGATCCGCGCTACCGGATGTAAAGTTGCGCACAACTCATCAATGGCACCCCTGATGGACTATTTCAGCCCGGGGCTCCAGATGCCTATGCAACGAGCGAATACGCGATCGGCGAAGCGCAGGTGAAAACGTTTTACTTCAAGGCTGATTCTTATGGTGCGCCCTCGTAGCGGCACACAGAGCATCGAGCGCGCGGTGGACATCCTTCGCATCATCGCCATGGGCGGTCGCACCAGCATGCGCCTTAAGGATATCGTGGCCGCATCGGGGCTTGCAGAGGCAACCGTGATTCGCATCGTGCAGGGCTTGGCTGCTTGCGGCATGCTCGTGCGCAACGACCGTTCCGGTCGGTTCGCGTTCGGTCAGTTGGCCAAGGAGTTTGCCCTCCTCTCCATCGGCGAGACGATGTCCCAGGCCGAGCAGTGGCACCAAGTGTTGCGCGAGTTAGCGCTGGCCACGGGTGAAACGCTTTATCTCAACCGACGGAGCGGCTATGACTCGGTCTGTATGGATATGGTGAAGGGCGCGCAACCGGTGCAGTCTCATCCCATCGATGCCGGCGTGCGCCGTCCGCTTGGCGCCGGCGCCGGAGGGTTGGCCATGCTGGCGGTCATGCCGGATGCGGAGGTTGATGCCTGCATCGCGCATAACGCACCGCGCTATGGCTACTACGGTCTGGACGCGGACGCTGTCCGCGATCTGGTACACGCGACACGAGCCCATGGCTATGCCTTACTAACGGGGCTCACGATACGTGGTGTCTCGGTTGTCGCACTGCCCGTCCCCGGCTCCGATGCGCAACTCTCGGTGGGCGTTGCCGGCATGACGGCGCGCTTCGGCGCCGAGGAGTTGGCGTTCATCGTTCGGCGAGTTCGGGAGCGACTAGTCAATCCCTCAGTCGCATCGTCCTGTCGCCCAAACCTGACGGAATAACTGAACTCCACATTGTGGAGCCGGCATGCGAAGGCGTTGCCCGCGCCAGATTTGTTCGCTCGATACTGCCACCCAGCCGTGCACCGACATGGCGTTCGACCACAAGAGCAGAGACAAATTCATGCCTGTATTTCGTTCGTTTTCCGTCGCCTGCGCGACGCTTGCCACCGCACTCATGACCATCGCAGCAAGTGCCTTGGCGCAGCGCTATCCCATCCATCCGATACGCATCGTTGTCCCCTTCACGCCCGCGGGCGCGACGGACCTAGCCGCACGCGTGCTGGCCGATCGGATGGCGCCACTGCTAGGCCAGCCGGTTGTCGTCGACAACAAGCCCGGTGCTGCTTCGGCCATCGGCATGGCCCTGGTAGCCAATGCCGAACCTGACGGCTATACCCTGGGTTTTGCGGGCGCCGGGACCTACAGCGTTCTGCCCGCGGTGCGGACGCTTCCTTTCGACATGCAGAAAGATCTCGCACCGCTAGCGCTCGTTGCGCGCATTCCCCTCGTCATCGTGGTACCGGCTTCGTCCCCCTACCGAAGCCTCGCCGACCTCGCCGCAGCAGCGCGCAAACACTCCGACGGCATGCCCTACTACACGTACGGACCGGGGTCTTCGCCTCAACTGGTCGGCGCGATGCTGGCGCGCGAGGGCAAGTTCAAGGTCATGGCCGTGCCCTACAAAGGCAGCTCCGAGGCCACCCTCTCCCTGATGCGGGGCGATGTGGAGATGGGTGTGGACACCGTCGCGGCGCTCGCGCCCTACATCCGGGCCGGAAAGATGCGTGCACTGGCGATTACGGGAACTCGCCGCACGCCCTTCCTGGCCGACGTGCCGACGGTGGCGGAGGCCGGGTTTCCGGGAACGACCTGGGACGGCTATCTGGCAGCTTCCGCGCCGGCCGGAACCAGCCCGGCGATCCGCGCGCGACTCACCGACACCATGCTGCAGATCATGAAGCGGCCCGACGTGCGCGCCGCCTATGAGAACCAGTCGCTCGAGCCCGTGGCTGTCGGCCCGGAAGAGTTCGGGCGCCAGATGGCGCAAGAGATCAAGCAGTTCCGCCAATTGGTCCTGGAATTGGAACTGAAGCTGGATTGAATCGAACGCTCATGGACATGCAGACCGCATCCCCCCGCTGGATCCGACGCCCTGAGGGAAGTAACTGGGGAGCCTTTGGGCCCGACGACCGGCTCGGCCGCCTGAACCTGCTGACGCCGGCCAAGGTTCTTGAAGGAATGGCAGAGGTGCGCGAGGGCCGCATCTTTTCTCTCACCCTCCCCCTGGACAGGCCTGCGCCCGGACGTCTGAATGCCAGACGCTTACCGCCACGACTACACCCGCATGAACGAGGCAACGGATCAATCACCTTCGCCTATCCGATCGGCCACGATATGCTCGGGGCGACCGACGTCTTCTCCGACGAGGACGTCACCCTGTCACCGCAGTATTCCACCCAGTGGGATGCGTTGGGACATGTGGGCAGCCTCTTCGACGCCGATGGAACCGGTCGACCACGCGTCCTTGGCTACAACGGTCACGCGCTGGGAAGTGGGCGCTCGACGGAAGGACACTTCATTGGGGCCGAGGCGCTCTCGGTACTGCCCATGGCGATGCGGGGCATCCAAGGCCGTGGCGTGCTGTTGGACCTGCAGCGGACCTTCGGAGATGGGCGCCGGGCGATCGGCTATGACGGCCTGATGCGAGCTGCGGATGCGAGCGGCGCAGACATCCGCCCGGGCGACATGCTGTGCGTGCACACCGGCTTCTCTGAGCGCGCCATGCTGGCCGCCTCATCCAGCGACCCCGACCCGAACTGGCACCTCGAAGGCGCGGTCCTCGACGGCACCGATGACCGCTTGTTGCGCTGGCTCGACGACGCGGGCATCGCTGCGCTGGCGGCCGACAACCATGCGATCGAGGCGCGTCGCGAAATCGGTCCGGATTGCGGCTGCGCCGACGGCGCGGTGCTCCCGCTGCACGAGTTTTGCCTTTTCAAAATGGGCATTCCAATGGGTGAGCTCTGGCGCCTGACGCCGCTGGCCTTGTGGTTGCGCCAAGCACGCCGCAACGCCTTCCTCCTCACTGCACCGCCGCTCGCGCTACCTGGTGCAGTGGGCTCACCGGTCACCCCCATCGCGACAGTCTGACCACTGAATTTCAACGACTGGCGGCAATCGACCGCCAAGGAGATAACTCATGCATATTCAACGCCGCACCTTGCTAATGGCATTGCCGCTCGCCATCACCTGTGTTGCGAATGCACAGACCGGAACTCCTTCCAGACCCGTACGAATCGTGGTTCCCTACGCCCCTGGAGGCGGCGTGGACGCGATGACACGCCGTGTTGCCCAGAAGCTCACGGAACAGACCGGCACGACCTATTTCATCGAGAACAAGGCCGGTGCGAGTGGGACGATCGGCACCGCGCAGGTTGCACGCGCAGCACCAGATGGCACGACGCTGCTGGCCAATGATGGGACTTATGCCATCCTGCCTTACGTTTTCAAGTCGCTGCCTTGGGACCACGCAAGCGACTTGGTCCCCGTGACTACGACGTCGGTTTCCCCTGCCGTGCTGGCCGTCGCGCCGGCGGCGCGGTTTACCAATCTCGCTGAGCTGGTGCGCTATGCCAAGGCGCATCCCGGAGAGCTGACCTATGGCACCGGCGGGGTCGGCAGTTCTTTGCACTTCGCGACCGAACTGTTTGCCCAATCGGCCGGTATCACGCTGCGCCATATTCCGTTCAAGGGTGCAGGCGAAGCCATTGCGGCCGTGGCTGCGGGTACCGTCGACATCGGCATGGGCGGCCCCTCGTCCGTGCTGGCTCTGACGCAGGGCGGAAAGCTCAAAGCGCTGGCCGTCAGAGATCGG
>CAIQMJ010000897.1 GCA_903872875.1 uncultured Variovorax sp. | reverse complement strand
GTATGCAATGGGATGAACGCCCCCACCCGTTGACGGCATCAACCTGCCAAAGTGGCGACGTTGATCAACCACTTGAACCGAGAGGGGCGTCCACCATGAAACTTTCGACTGTCGGCATCGACCTGGCCAAGAACGTGTTCCAGATCCACGGAATCGACCAGCACGGCAAGGTGCTTGTAAAGAAGCAGCTCCGCCGCGACCAGATGGCGACGTTCTTCGTGAACCTTCCGCCTTGCTTGGTCGGGATAGAGGCCTGTGGCAGTGCACACCACTGGGCGCGCAAGCTCCAGGCGATGGGTCATACCGTGCGGTTGATGGCGCCCCAGTTCGTGAAGCCGTACGTCAAGACAAACAAGAACGACGCGGCCGATGCCGAGGCGATCTGTGAAGCAGTCAGCCGGCCCAACATGCGCTTCGTGCCGATCAAGAACATCGAGCAGCAGGCGGTGTTGGCGTTGCACCGGGTTCGGCAGGGCTTCGTCAAGGCCCGCACGGCGCAGGCCAATCAGATTCGCGGACTGCTCGGCGAGTTTGGCCTCATCGTTCCCCAGGGCATCGGCTACATCGCGTCGCGGGTTCCGGAATTGATTGAAGACGCTGCCAACGAGTTGCCCGGACCCTTCCGTGTCCTCGTGCAGCGGCTGCTCGACCACCTCAAGGATCTCGGCCGCCAAGTCGAGGAGCTGGAGACTCAAATCCAGGCTTGGCATCGGGCCAGCGATCTCAGCAGCAAGCTGGCTCAAGTGCCAGGCGTCGGTCCCATCACGGCGAGCGCGTTGGTGGCCTCCATCGGGAATGCAAAGAACTTCGAGAGCGGCCGGCAATTGGCTGCATGGCTGGGCTTGGTGCCCAGGCAGCACTCCTCTGGTGGCAAGTCAAACCTCTTGGGGATGAGCAAGCGAGGCGATACATACCTGCGGACCCTGCTGATCCACGGTGCTCGCTCGGTCATCTATCGAGCAGGCCAGAAGGCTGATCCGTGCAGCTGGGTCAATGCGGTCGTACAGCGCCGAAACAAGAACGTCGCGGCGGTCGCACTGGCCAATAAAAACGCCAGGATCGTCTGGGCATTACTGACACATGAGCGGCGATACGAGACGGGTTACACCAGGGTGATTGAGACGGTGTGAGCCAGGGTCATCAGCAGTAGGCAAAACGACGTCAGGGAGAAATACCACCGATTGCTCAGGCGATCATGAAGTGATGGCAAGACAGGTAAGACCGTGGTCAACCAAGCCCGCGCCGGACGAGGCACTTAGAGTGCGTGTATGCGATTGAGGCGTTGACCAGCAAATCCCATCAGGGACCGCAGCCAAAAGCTGCACTCACAGTCCGAATGTACGGGAGCAATCTTCACCTTCGCGTCGTCATGAATTGAGAGGCTGGCATAGGGGGCGTTCATGTACGTCCGGCCAAGGCATCTTGACCCGACGTCGCCGGTCGGTCAGGCAGAGTTGGCGGGTGTCCAGCTATAGGGCAGCAGTTCTCCAAGTCTGCTGTCCGGCTGCGTGGGCAACCTCTCCAGCACGTCCTTGAGGTACTGGTAAGGGTCATGCCCGTTGAGCCTGGCCGTGTGCAGCAAGCTCATGATCGCCGCCGCCCTTTGGCCCGCACGGAGGCTGCCGGCGAACAACCAGTTCTTGCGGCCCAACGCGATAGGCCGGATCAGGTTCTCGACCCTGTTGTTGTCGATGCTCAGCTCGCCGTCGTCGATGTAGCGCGTGAGCGCGGCCCAGCGTTTGAGGCTGTAGTCCATGGCCTTGGCTGTGGCGCCACCATCGGGCAACTTCTGCCGGTGCGCCATTAGCCAGGCATGCAGCAGGTCGGCCGCCGGTCGCGCCCTGAGCCTTCGGATGTGACGTCGTTCGTCGGGCGACAGGTCCTTGATCTCGCGCTCGATGTCGTAAAGCGTCGCAATCAACTTCAAGGCCTGCTCGGCCAGCGTGCTGCTGTGATTGGCCCACAGCTCGTGGAACTTGCGTCGCGCATGGGCCATGCAACCGGCCTCCGTGACGCCAGCCGCCATGGCCTGCTTGTATCCCGAGTAGTCGTCACAGATCAACGTGCCACGCCAGCCGCCGCTGCCGTCCTCCTCGATGCCGAGGAAGCGGCGAGCGTGGCGCCCGGCCCGACTCTCTGCGAAGTCGAACACCACCGCGTCGATGTCGTCCCAGACCGTGGTGCAGTAGCTCCAAAGGTACGCGCGATGGGTCTTGCCCAGTCCCGGCTTGAGCATTGCAACTGGCGTTTCGTCGGCGTGCAGCACACGCCGGCCGAGCAGGTCTTCGCGCATGGCCTGGACCAGCGGCGCCACCTGCACGCCGATGGTGCCGATCCACTCGGCCTGCGTCGAGCGCGGCACGGCGAAGCCGGACCGTCCGAGGATGCTCTCTTGCCGATACAGCGGTTGATGATCGATGTACTTGGCTACCGCGACGTGGGCCATCAACCCGGCGGTGGCGATGCCCTTGTCGACGACGTGCGCGGGCACGGGCGCCTGGACCAGCGTCTGGCATCTGGCGCAGGCCCACTTGCCACGCACGTGACGCTCTACCGTGAACGTGCCAGGCGTGTAGTCGAGCTTCTCAGCCACGTCCTCGCCGATGCGCTTGAGCGCGCAGCCGCAACTGCACGTCGTGGTCTCAGGCTCGTGGCGTACCTCGCGCCGTGGGAAGTGCGCTGGCAGCGCGTGGCGCTTGGGCTGGCGCTTCTCGTTGCCGTCCTTGGCGGCTGGAACCACCCTCTCGACCTCGCGGGTGAGCGCCTCGAGATCCTCGTCGATGGCTTCTTCGAGCAAGCTCTTCTGCTCCGGACTGAAGCGTTCGCTGGTGGCTGCGAACTTCAGTCGCTTCAAGACCGCCATCTCGTGCGTGAGCTTGTCGATCACGGTCTGCTTGAACGCCACAGCGCGTTCATGGCGAGTAACGAGTTCAGACTTGAGCGTGACCTGCGCTCGTGCGGCGCGCAGTGCCTCGCGCAGTTGCTGCGGGTCCAACGTGTCGATGTCGTCGTCTGCGATCACGGAGGGTGATCGTGCCAGAGGG
>CAIQMJ010000896.1 GCA_903872875.1 uncultured Variovorax sp. | reverse complement strand
TCAGGATCTTGTCGATCCGGGCCTTCTGGACGTTCAGGATCTTGCCGCGCAGCGGCAGGATGGCCTGGAACTTCCGGTCGCGGCCTTGCTTGGCGGAGCCGCCGGCGGAGTCGCCCTCCACCAGGTAGACCTCGCACAGCGCCGGGTCCTTTTCCTGGCAGTCGGCCAGCTTGCCGGGCAGGCCCATGCCGTCGAGCACGCCCTTGCGGCGCGTCATTTCGCGGGCCTTGCGTGCGGCTTCGCGGGCGCGGGCCGCCTCGACGATCTTGCCGCAGATGATCTTGGCGTCGTTCGGACGTTCCTGCAGATACTCGGTCAGCAGGCGGCCGACGATGTCTTCCACCGGCGCGCGCACTTCGCTCGACACCAGCTTGTCCTTGGTCTGGCTGGAGAACTTGGGCTCGGGCACCTTCACGCTCAGCACGCAGCACAGGCCTTCGCGCATGTCGTCGCCAGTGACCTCGACCTTCGCCTTCTTGGCGAACTCGTTCTCTTCGATGTACTTGTTGATGACGCGGGTCATCGCCGCGCGCAGGCCGGTCAGGTGCGTGCCGCCGTCACGTTGCGGGATGTTGTTGGTGAAGCACAGCACCTGTTCGTTGTAGCCGCTGTTCCACTGCATAGCCACTTCCACGCCGATGTGCGTGCCGGGGATGCCGCCATAGGTGTCGGCCGGCTTCTCGCCCGCCGCATAGAACGAGTTCGGATGCAGGACGGTCTTGCCCTTGTTGATGAACTCCACGAAGCCGCGTACGCCGCCTGCACCCGAGAAGTCGTCTTCCTTGCCGTTGCGCTCGTCCTTCAGACGGATGCGCACGCCGTTGTTCAGGAAGCTCAGTTCGCGCAGGCGCTTCGAGAGGATCTCGTAGTGGAAGTCCGAGTTCTCCTTGAAGATCTCGGTGTCGGGCAGGAAGTGCACCTCCGTGCCGCGCTTGTCGGTGTCGCCGACGATCTTCATCGGCGAGACTTCGACTCCATTGACCTTGTCGAGCAGCCGGTTCTGCACGAAGCCGCGGCTGAATTCGAGTTCGTGGATCTTGCCCTCGCGGCGCACGACCAGGCGCAGCTTGATGCTCAGTGCGTTCACGCAGGACACGCCCACGCCGTGCAGGCCGCCCGAGACCTTGTAGCTGTTCTGGTTGAACTTGCCGCCGGCGTGCAGTTCGGTCAGAGCGATTTCGGCGGCCGAGCGCTTAGGCTCGTGCTTGTCGTCCATCTTCACGCCGGTCGGGATGCCTCGGCCGTTATCGGTCACCGAGATCGAGTTGTCGGAGTGGATGGTCACGACGATGTCGTCGCAATAACCGGCCAACGCCTCGTCGATGGAGTTGTCGACCACTTCGAACACGAGGTGGTGCAGACCGGTGCCGTCGGAGGTATCGCCGATGTACATGCCGGGACGCTTGCGCACGGCTTCCAGACCTTCGAGGATCGTGATCGAGCCTTCACCGTACGAGGTATCCGGCGGCGTGACTTCAATCGGAATCGCGCTCTCGATTTCGGGCGTGTAGACCGGTTCGGTGTGCGGGGTTTCCGGCTTGTTTTGTTCGCTCATCAGGATCCTTCCTATCTCTCTTAACCGATGCAACGGCGCTCAAGGCGCCATTCCAGACACCGCGGAACGGGCTTTGCCCGGCCATTGGTGTTGCCCCCGGTAGGGGGTTGGCGCAGGCGACACGAAGTGCGCCGCAGCCTGGGGGCGAGCTAAATCCGCATCGGCATCACGACGTACTTGAAGTCGGCGTTGTCGGGAATGGTCAGCAGTGCAGAGCTGTTGGCGTCGGCCAGGTCGAGCTTGACCATGTCCTGGCTCATGTTCGACAGCGCGTCGATCAGGTAAGTCACGTTGAAGCCGATCTCGATCGCGTCGCCGCCGTAGTCGATGTCGAGCTCGTCCTGCGCCTCTTCCTGCTCGGCGTTGTTCGACGCCACGCGCAGCGTGCCCGGCTCGATGTTCAGACGCACCCCCTTGAACTTCTCGCTCGTCAGGATCGCGGTGCGCTGCAGGCTGGCCAGCAGCGTCGCGCGGCCCAGCGTCACGCTGTTCTTGTGGTTCTTCGGGATCACGCGGTTGTAGTCGGGGAACTTGCCCTCGACCAGCTTGGTGACGAACTCCATGCCGCCGAAGCTGAACTTGGCCTGGTTGTTCGCGAACTGCATCTCGATCGCGCCCTCTGCGTCGGACAGAAGGCGCTGCATCTCGATCACGGTCTTGCGCGGCAGGATGACCTCCTGGCGCGGCACTTCGACATCGAGCGTGGCCGATGCGAAGGCCAGACGGTGGCCGTCGGTCGCGACCAGGCTCAGCTGCTTGCCTTCGGCGACGAACAGGATGCCGTTCAGGTAGTAGCGGATGTCGTGCACCGCCATCGCGAAGGACACCTGGCCGAGCAAGTCCTTCAGCGTTTTCTGCGGCACGCTGAACACCGGGCCGAAGTTCGCGGCTTCCTGCACCAGCGGGAAGTCCTCTGCGGGCAGCGACTGCAGCGTGAAGCGGCTCTTGCCGCCCTTGAGCACCAGCTTG
>CAIQMJ010000895.1 GCA_903872875.1 uncultured Variovorax sp. | reverse complement strand
ACGCACTTGCATCATGCAAACACCAAATCGAACAGCAGCCAATATCCGATATCGGCCCGCGATTTCCTTGAAGACAACAGCGCATACCCCGCTTTTTCATCCTCACTTGCTTCCGGCCGGCTAGCTTCGCTTCCGGCCTGATATCGCGTCACGAGCGCGAGGAGGCAACTCAGCAGAACCCCGGCCACGCTTTCTTTCTTCAGCATGGCGCGCCGCTCTTCAAGGGGAGGCAGCTTGAACGCCCGGGCTCCGCCGACGCCCGCCTCGCCCGAAGCGCCGCACATTTCAACGAAGCGCCAATTCGCCTGCAGAAGCGCCACACCGCAAAATGTCTTGCGTATGGGCGCTAAGACAGTGGCACGGGAGGGTTAAGTCAATCAAACGATTGATCTTCGTGCTTTAATTTCGACCCATGCCGCCCTCTCCGATTTCCACCTCGCCGAACGTCCGCGCCCCGCGAAGCGACGGCGTCGAGGCCCGGGCTCGCCTGCTCGAGGCCGCGCTCACCCTTTTCGCCGAGAAGGGCTTCACCAAGACATCGACGCGCGAAATCGCCAAGGCCGCCGGGGTGAACATTGCGGCCATCAGCTATTACTTCGGCGACAAGGCCAGCCTCTACGCAGCCTGCTTCACCGAGCCGATGGGAGGCAACGCCAGCGAACTGATCGCGCATTTCGATGTCCCCGGCCTGCCGCTCGAAGCTGCGCTCCAGATCCTCATCACCGGCTATCTGGAGCCGCTCAAGCACGGAGAAACGGTGAGGAAATGCATGCGTCTGCACATGCGCGAGCTGGTCGAACCGACGAGCCAGTTCCTGATCGAGATCGACCGCGACATCAAGGCGCCGCATGAAGCTCTGATGCGCGTGCTGTGCCGCCATCTCGGCTTGGCGCGGCCCGACGACGACGTCCATCGGCTCGCGATCTCCGTGACCGGGTTGCCCATGCAGCTTTTCGTGATGCAGGACGTGATCGGCATGCTGAATCCGGCCCTGCTCGGCGCGCAGGTGCCGGCACCTACACCCATCGACACATGGGCGGACCGGATGGTCCGGTACGCTCTGGCGATGGTTGCCGCCGAGGCAGAACGGCGCGGCGAAGCGCCGCCCTCGCCGCCCCCCGTTCCCGCCACCACAACCCCGAAGCGGGCACCGGCCCGCCGCAGCAAGAGACAAGGCCCATGAGACCTTCGCGATCCCGCCCGGCGCCACGCGCGCCGATGTTGTCCTTGGCCAGCCTCGCTGTCGCCCTGGCGTTGAGCGCCTGCAGCCTGGCGCGCCCTCCAGCGCGGGTAGATGCCCTCGCGCCCGCGCAATGGAACACGCCCTTGCCGGCCGGCTGGGTCGAACCGGCTGGCGTCGGCAACCTGCCCGCACTGGCCGACTGGTGGCGCCAGCTCGACGACCCGCTGCTGGTCGAATTGATCGGTGCTGCGCAGGACGTGAGTCCGACGCTGGCCAGTGCCGCCGCCCGCATCGCCGAGGCCCGCGCCACGCGGGTCGCGGCCGGCGCCGCGCTGCTGCCCAGCCTCGACGGTTCGCTGTCCGGGACCCGCAGCAATTCGGGCTCCAGCTTCGGTGGCACGTCGGCCTCCGGCGGCAGCCTGTCGACGGTACCGATCACCACGCTGCAAGCCAACGTGCAGTCGAAATGGGAAGCCGACCTGT
>CAIQMJ010000894.1 GCA_903872875.1 uncultured Variovorax sp. | reverse complement strand
CGACCACGCTGCCCGTGAAGTGCGACTGCTCGCCTCCCCGTACCAGCACCGGCGTCACCGAAGCCGCCGATGCCACCCGGATCTCGACCGCGCCAGCCTGCACCGCCAGCCGGGTGGAACCCGGCACGCCGCCCGTCGTCGCGTCGCGCCGGACCGTGAAGCGCGTGCCGATCGGCGTCAGCAGTCCTTCGCGCGTCCGGACCTGCAGCGGCCGGCCGGCAGGATCGTGCGCCGTGGCAACCATGATCTCGCCGCCATGCAGCACGATCAGCCGGCGAGCGGCATCGAAGTCGATGTCGACCGCGGTGGCGGTATTGAGCAGCAGGCGCGTGCCATCGGCGAGCACGCGTTCGCTGCGTTCGCCGGTGCCGGTGCGCAAGTCCGACAGAGCGTCGGCGAGCCGTTCGCGCCAGGGCCACTGCGACTGCGCAACGGCAAGCGTGCCACCGCCGATACCGACCCAGGCCAGCGTCTTCAGCGCACGGCGCCGCGCCGGAACAGCCGCCTGCGAAAGCGCCGCCCGCGCCAGCGGGCCCGGAACCCGCGCAGGGCCGCCACGCACGCGGTCGCCCAGCATCTGCAGGCGTTGCCAGGCACGCGCGTGCTCGGGGTCGGCCGCATGCCAGGCCTCGAAGCCGCGGACATCCGCCGCCGTCGCCATGCCCGATGCCTGTCGCACATACCAGTCGACCGCCTGCTCGACGATCGAATCGACGACGGCACGGCGGTCGTCCTGCGAGGACCCTGGTGTGGCGCTCATGGCTCAGGCGTACAGGGCGCGATAGCAGTGCGCCATCGCGCGGGTCATTGCCTTCTGCACGACGTTGACGGTCACGCCGAGGCGCTCTGCGATCTGCGGGTAGGTCAGGCCGTCGAGCTGGGACAGCAGGAAGGCCTCGCGCACCGTGGCGGGCAAGCCCTCGAGAAGCCGGGCGATCTCTTCGAGCGCCTCCAGGATCAGAAGGCGCTCCTCCATCGATGGTGCGCTGGCCTGCGGCAGCGCGGCCAGCGCGTCGAGGTAGGCGCGCTCCAGCGCCTGGCGCCGCCAGTGGTTGGCGACCAGGCCGCCGGCGATGGTCGCCAGATAGGCCCTCGGTTCGTGGATGTCGACGGTCTCGCGCTTGGAGAGCACGCGCACGAAGGTGTCCTGCGCGAGGTCCGCGGCGTCGAACGCATTGCCGAGCTTTCGGCGCAGCCAACCCAGCAACCAGCCGTGATGGTCGCCGTAGAGGATGTCGATGCGGGAGGAGGATGCGCAGTCGGAAGCGCTCACGGTGAGGTCGTCCCGCCTTGCCGGCCGGCCGTTTCAAATAAGAATTGGTCGCATTATGTGCGGATTCATCGGCCGCGAGGCGCGACTCGGTGCTGGCGCATCGGGCGCGATGTCGGCGGCAGAATGCAACCGAGGCGGGTTTTCAAGTCCGCCGCCGGAGAGCTCATGTTCAAGTTGACCACCGCCATGATCCTGTGCATGCTGGCTGGCTGCGCGAGTACGCCGCCGGGGGCCACCGATTCGGTCTGCTCGACCCAGCCGGGCGCCTACGCGTGCCAGATCGAGCGATACCAGAACGCGGACGGCTGAGGCACACCATCCATCCCACAGGAGAGATCGAATGTTCGGAACATCGAAAGCCGGGAGCGCTGCGCCAGCCGGGGCACTCCGATGAGCTGGGCGCGCGTGGAAAGCGTGCTCGACGGCGTCCAGATTGCTTTCTTCATCGTGATGGCCGGGATCGCCTTCGGCGTGTTCTACGGATGGCTCGTCGGCCTGGGCGTCGCTGCGGCAGCCACCGGTCTGTTCTGCGGCCTCAACCATGCCGCCAACGCCGTGGTGCGCAAGTCGCAGGAAACGAAGATCCCGCAACGCCGTTTCCCCGGGCCACGCAGATAGCCGTGGCGCTTTCCGGGCCTCGGCATCCCGGCGCCGAACCGATGCGGCCGCCGCCTAGGAGTCTGGGCGGCAGAAGCTCACGCGCGTGATTGCTGAGGCCCATTCGGGTCGTTCGGGGTCGCGCACAACACCGCGAGGCCTGCGGTCACAGCGCAGAGGCGCTGATGGCCGCTTTGCGAGGCCCGAGGGTTCGTT
>CAIQMJ010000893.1 GCA_903872875.1 uncultured Variovorax sp. | reverse complement strand
GGCCGCACGCGACGCGCTGGCCGGCGCGCTCGCCGCCCGCGGCGGCCGCAGTCTCGTCTACTGGAGCGACCGCGACGCGATCGGCGCCTTCGAGGGCGCCGACCCGCGCCTGGCCGGCGAGGCGCTCTGGTGGGCGCGGCGTGCCCTCTACGAGCAGCTCGTCGAACTCGAAGTGCTCGCCGACGACAACTAGCATGAAGCCGAGCACACGTCACTCGCCTGCCGTCGCGCCGGCGCCGGCCGCCTGAGTTGCCGACGATGCTGCCCCGAATGCAATGCGACATCGTCTGCGGTTGCGGCGATGCCATCGATTCGCTGATCGCCCCGATGCAGGACGAGAACGAACTCTTCGCCAGCCGCAACACGCTGGCCGGCGTCGAACTGTCGCTGCTGGCGATCGCACAGACGCTGGAGAACTTTCCGCCGGCCCTGCATGCGCGCCTGGCGTGGATCGACTGGAACGGCTGGCAGTCCTTGCGCCACTTGCTGGAGCACGACATCCAGCCGCGGCGCGAAGAGGTCTGGTACGGCGTGCGGTCGCTCATGCCAGCGACCATCCATCTGATCGACCAGCTCCGCCGCGTGGAGCCGGTCTGGTTCGAAATCGGCTACTGACATGAATCTGCCCCCACGCTCATCGCTTCGCGTATCGCTGCCCCCCGAGGGGGCGCGTCAGCGCCTTCGGGCGGCCGGGCGGCACTGACATGAATCTGCCCCCACGCTCATCGCTTCGCGTATCGCTGCCCCCCGAGGGGGCGCGTCAGCGCCTTCGGGCGGCCGGGCGGCACTGACATGTCCATCCGGCTGGGCGCCCTCTGCCTTTTCGAGAATCCGAGCCGTGAGGCCGGCCGCGCGCTGGTTCGGCAGTTCGTGCTGGCGCGCGAGGCCGACCGCATGGGCTACGACGACATCTGGCTGGCCGAGCGCCACGGCGATGTGCGTCGTCCGAGCGCCGCGATCACGGCCTTGCTCGGACACCTCGCGGGCGTCACGTCGAAGGCCCGCATCGGCGCGATCGTCCAGCCGGTCGAGCGAAATACTTCGCAGCTGCTGGAGGACCTGTCGACCATCGAGTTGCTGAGCCGCGGGCGCCTGGCGCTGGCCGTCGATGCGACAGGTGCGGAAGGTGCCGCCGCGGTCGGCACGCTGGCCGGCCTGCGTGGCGCGCTCGCCGACGGCGACTCGCCCGAACTCGTGCCGCGCCCTTCAGGCAAGCGGCTGCCTTCATGGGTCGTCGCGGATTGCGTGGCGGCGGTGGAGCGGGCGGCGGCGGCGGACCTCGGGCTCTGGTTGCCCGAGTGGATGGCACCGGCCGCGATGGAACGGCTGCTCGGCGCCTATCGTGCCGCCGCGCCGGAGAGGGTCGATCCGCGGCCGCTGCTCACGCGCCATGCCTGCAGCGCGACCAGCCGCGAGGCGGCGATGGCCATTGCACGACCGTTTCTCGAGGAACTGCTCGGTGTTGCCCTGGCCGAGTCCGCACTCGCTCAGTCGCTGGTCGGCAGCCACGAGGAGGTCGCGCAACAGATCCTCCACCTGCAGTCGGCGCTCGGGCTGGAGGAGATGGTCATCGTGCCCATGAGCGCGCACTTCGACACGGCCAAGCACATCCTCGCGGACATGGTCGACGAAGTACGTCCGCTGCTGGGCGACTGACGCGGCCATGCCGACCGCGCAGGACCTGGTGAGGTTGGCGCTGGGCGCAGCGCAGAGCGAGGCCGCCGTGCTCGATGCGGCCGACCTGGCGCTGATGGTGAGCGCCGTGCAGATGAACGCCATCGAGCGCCTCACGCCGGCGCAGCGCGGCAGCGTGCTTGCGCGTGCGCTCATGGCGCCGTTTCCGCTCGGCTTCTTCCGCGCGCTGCGCGATTGCGCCGGCCTGAGGCGCCTGCTGCCGGAGCTCGAAGCGCTGTTCGGCGTTCCGCGGCTCACCGATGCCACCGACCCGGTGGACGTGGGCGAGCATCAATTGCGCGTGCTGATGCAAAGCGCACGTCGCCTCGCGCCGATGTCGGTGCGCGTCGCGGCGCTGCTGCATCGCATCGGCATGGGCGTGACGCCGCAGGCGTGCTGGCCTTCCCATCCAGGGCACGATCTGCGTGGCCTGGCGATGCTCGACGGCCTGGCGCGGCGCATCGCGCTGCCGCAGGACGCGCTCGACCTGGCCCGGCTGGCGGTGGCGGAATGCGAACGCATCCAGCGCGCGAGCGACATGCGGGCCGGCGCCATCGCCGCGCTGCTGGAGCGCACCGATGCCGGATCGAGGCCCGGGCGCTTCGAGTTGCTGCTCGAGGTCTGCATCTGCGACCACGCGGCGCACGTCGGCCACGGCGAGGCGGACTGCGCGCAGGCGCCACGCCTGCGCCGCGCATTGGCAGCCTATCTGTCGGTACAGGCGCAGCCGGGGCAGCGTGAACTGC
>CAIQMJ010000892.1 GCA_903872875.1 uncultured Variovorax sp. | reverse complement strand
CGCGAAGGGCGTCGTGCCGCCTTCAGTATTGCACGCGCCTGGAGCTACACGCTGCGCGAGATGCTGGAGCTGCAGCGCGACCCGGTGCGCGCCACGCTGGCGCTGCTGGGCACTGCCATCCTGATGTTCATCATCGGCTACGGCATCAGCATGGACGTCGAGAACCTCTCCTATGCGGTGCTCGATCGCGACCAGACCGGGCTGAGCCAGAACTACGCATTGAATCTCTCGGGCTCGCGCTATTTCGTCGAGAAGCCGCCGATCGCCGACTATGCCGAGCTGGATCGCCGCATGCGCGACGGCGAACTCGCCCTGGCCATCGAGATACCGCCAGGCTTCGCGCGCGACCTCCAGCGCGGCAGCAACGTGCAGATCGGCGCCTGGGTCGACGGCGCGATGCCGATGCGGGCAGAGACCGTGCGCGGCTACGTGCAGGGCATGCATCAACTCTGGCTGGCCGACATGGCGACCCATCGGCTGGGCCTGGCACCGGCGTCGACCAGTTCGCTGGAAACGCGCTACCGCTACAACCCCGACGTGCGCAGCCTCCCGGCCATGGTGCCGGCGGTGATCCCGCTGTTGCTGATGATGATTCCGGCGATGCTCGCCGCGCTTTCGGTGGTGCGCGAGAAGGAACTGGGCTCGATCCTCAACCTGTACGTCACGCCGGTCACGCGTGCCGAGTTCCTGCTCGGCAAGCAGTTGCCCTACATCGTGCTGGCGATGTTCAACTTCCTGTTGCTGGTGGTGCTGGCGATCGCGGTGTTCGACGTGCCGGTCACCGGCAGCTTCGCCACGCTGGCCCTGGCGGCGCTGCTGCTGGTGGTGTGCTCGACCGGCATCGGCCTGCTGGCGTCGACCTTCACGCGCAGCCAGATCGCCGCGCTGTTCGTCACGATGATCGGCACGCTGATCCCCTGCGTGCAGTTCGCGGGTCTGCTCAACCCTGTTTCTTCGCTCGAAGGCGTGGGCGCGTTCGTCGGCCACATCTATCCCGCCACGCACTTCCTCACCATCAGCCGGGGCGTGTTCAACAAGGCACTGGGTTTCGAAGCGCTGGCGTCGTCGTTCTGGCCGCTGGTCGTCGCGGTGCCGGTGATCCTCGGGCTCGCGGTGCTCCTGTTGAAGAAGCAGGAGGCCTGAGGTGCGTTCGTCGACCGCCAACATCTTCCGCCTCGGCATCAAGGAGTTGTGGAGCCTGGTGCGCGACCCGATGATGCTGGTGCTCATCGTCTACACATTCACGCTGTCGATCTACGTGGCCGCCACGGCCATGCCGGAGACGCTGCACAACGCCGCGATCGCCATCGTCGACGAGGATGCATCGCCGCTGTCGGCGCGCATCGCCGCGGCTTTCTACCCCCCGCATTTCCGGACGCCCGTGATGATCACGCCGGCGCAGGCGGATGCCGGCATGGATGACGGCGACTACACCTTCGTGCTCGACATACCGCCCGACTTCCAGCGCGACGTGCTGGCGGGCCGCGCGCCCGCGGCCCAGCTCAACGTCGACGCCACGCGCATGAGCCAGGCCTTCACCGGAAGCGGCTACATCCAGCAGATGGTGGCGCAGGAGGTCGGTGCGTTCGTCCAGCGCCACGGCGATGGTGCGGCATCCCCGGTCGACCTGGCGCTGCGCATGCGCTTCAACCCGAATCTCGAGCAGGCCTGGTTCGGCTCGCTGATGGAGATCATCAACAACGTGACGATGCTGTCGATCATCCTGACCGGCGCCGCGCTGATCCGCGAGCGCGAGCACGGCACCATCGAACACCTGCTGGTGATGCCGGTCACGCCGGCCGAGATCATGCTGGCCAAGGTCTGGTCGATGGGGCTGGTGGTCGCGCTCGCGGCACTGGTCGCGCTGGTGTTCGTGGTGCAGGGCGTACTCCATGTGCCGGTGCAGGGATCGATCGCTCTCTTCATGCTGGCCACCGGACTGCACCTGTTCGCGACCACGTCGATCGGCATCTTTCTCGCGACGCTGGCGCGCTCCATGCCGCAGTTCGGCATGCTGCTGGTCCTGGTGCTGCTCCCGCTTCAGATGCTCTCGGGTGGATCCACGCCGCGCGAGAGCATGCCTGAGCTGGTGCAGAACGTGATGCTGGTCGCGCCCACCACGCACTTCGTCGCGGCCTCGCAGGCCATCCTCTACCGCGGCGCCGGGCTCGACGTGGTCTGGCCCCAGTTGCTGGCCATCGCGGGTATCGGCGCAGGCTTCTTCGCCTTCGCGCTCAATCGCTTCCGCCGGACCATCGGGCAGCTGGCTTGACCGCGCTTACGCGTCCCTGCACCCAACCTGCATTGCCCGGCATCCGGCAGCCACCGACATGAACGACATCGAAGCTCCCTCCACGCCACCGCCCGCCGATGCGCTGCGGCTGATCCGCAACCGCCTCTTCGACGAGATCGCGGTGAACGACACGGCGAGCATCCGCCGCACGCTCAATGCCGAGGACATCCAGCTCTTCGCCGTGAT
>CAIQMJ010000891.1 GCA_903872875.1 uncultured Variovorax sp. | reverse complement strand
TTTTTTCAGCCGATCAACACCTGGGTGCGGTTTTTCGTCGTATCCACGTCACTGGTGCGTGAACTGCGCCTTGCGCTTGCCCAGGAAAGCATCCATGCCTTCCTTCTGGTCCGAGGTGGCGAACAGCGCGTGGAACAGGCGGCGTTCGAACATCACGCCGTCGCTCAGACCGCTCTCGAACGCGCGGTTCACCGATTCCTTGGCGGCCATCACCGCGATCTGCGAGAAGTCGGCGATCTGCAGTGCGGCGCCGAGCGCCTCGTCGGCCAGCTTGTCGAACGGCACGACACGGCTCACCAGGCCAGCCCGCTCGGCTTCGGTGGCGTCCATCATGCGGCCGGTCAGCGCCATGTCCATTGCCTTGCTCTTGCCGACCGCGCGCGGCAGGCGCTGCGTGCCGCCTGCACCGGGAATCACGCCCAGCTTGATTTCTGGTTGGCCGAACTTGGCGTTGTCGGCCGCGATGATGAAGTCGCACATCATCGCCAGTTCGCAGCCGCCGCCCAGTGCGAAGCCGCTCACGGCCGCGATCACGGGCTTGCGGATCGAGCGGATGGTTTCCCAGTTGCGTGTGATGTAGTCGCCCTTGTAGGTGTCGACGAAGCTGTACTTGGCCATCGCCGCGATGTCCGCGCCCGCGGCGAAGGCGCGTTCGCTGCCGGTGATGATCATGCAACCGACGGCCTCGTCGGCGTCGAAGGCCTTGAGCGCGGCGCCCAGTTCGGTCATCAGTGCGTCGTTGAGTGCGTTGAGCGCCTTGGGGCGGTTCAGCGTGACGATGCCGACCTTGCCGGCTTCGGTGCGCACTTCGATGTTCTCGTAGCTCATGGTGTCTCCGTGAGGGATGGTGGGAAAAGGGATGCGAGTCACTATACCCACGCTCGGTGGCTCGTGCTGTCTCGTGCTTTCCATTCAAGAATAATTCTCATCTAGAATGGGTTTCCAACCGGAGTTGCCCATGGAAGAACACGCCGTTCTGTTGCGCGCCTATGCCAAGGCCCAGGCGCGGTGTTCCCAGCTGCTGGCCGACCAGGCCGCGCAGATCGTGCGTCTGCGCGCGGCCGTGATCGTGCGCGATTCGGTCTTGTCCATGGTGCGCGACGAGCTGGCGGCGCGCACTGCGCAGGGCGCCGCGCTGCCCAGGCGGCTGCAGGGCCTGTTGGTGCCGGACCGCCAGCGGTTGCGCGCGATGCCGCGGACCGCCGACCTGCGCGCGAAGTCGGTGCTTTGCATCGGCCGGGCGCCGGAATCGGCGGCGCTGGCCCAGCAGTTGGTGGAGATCGCAGGCGGTCGCTATCTGCATCACGATGGCCAGGACGAGCCGGACTCCGCAGCACTCGAGGCGAGTCTGCGCGCGGCTGACCTCGTGATTTGCCAGACCGGCTGCGTGAGCCACGGTGCCTATTGGCGGGTGCAGGACCACTGCAAGCGCACCGGCAAGCCCTGCGTGCTGGTCGGGCAGGCGCAACCCATTCATGTCGTGCGGCGCGGCGCGGCGGCCGAGCTGCCGCAGGACGTGCAGCGCTCTGAGGCCTGAGGCCGCTCAGCGCGCCGCGGGTGTGTGTGGCGCGGCTGGTGCGTGCGCCGCAGGCTGCGCCAGCCAGGCCGACAGCTTGGCTGCATCCTGCGAGAAGAGCCGCCAGGTCGTGATCCCGGTCGGCAACGTCAGCGCCAGGCGCAGCAGCCGGCGGTCGCGGGCGATCAGTGCCGTCATCTTCTTCTGCGGCCCCAGATACAGCGCCAGGTCGTCGAGCTTGCTCAGCCGCCAGCCTTGCGGCGCCTGCCCCTTGGGCGCCGGTAGCTCGATGCCGATCCATTCGTCATTGGCGGAGAACCCGGCTTTCTCCGCCGCGCCGCCGCGCAGCACGACCTTGACCTGCACGCTGCCGTTGGTTTCGGCCACGCGCAAGCCCAGCTCCTGGGCGCGTTGTGCGGGGTCGTCCAGCGTGGACACGCCATGCGCGCGCAGCAGCTCGGACAGCGGCAGATCCTCGGTGCCATGCACCCAACGCGCGATCTCCGATGCATAGGAGCGGCCGCCGACGGTATCGAGCGCGGCCGCCACGTCGGCCTCGCTGATCGGGCCGCCGTCGCTCTGTGTCCAGAGCAGGCGCATCACGTCGTCCAGCGAGCCCTTGCCTTCGCTGCGCAGCGTGAGGTCGAAGCACATCGCAACCAGTGCGCCCTTGGTGTAGTAGCTGATCGTGCTGTTGGGCGTCTGCTCGTCCTGGCGGTAGTACTTGACCCAGGCGTCGAAGCTCGCGTCGGCCACCGACTGCACGAAGCGTCCGGGCGCCTGCAGCACGCCGTTGATGGTCTTGTTGATCAGTCGCAGGTAGGTCGCGTCGTCGATCCGCCCGGCGCGGCGCAGCAGCAGGTCGTCGTAATAGCTCGTGAAGCCCTCGAACAGCCACAGCAGCTGCGTGTAGTTCTCCTGCGCGTAGTCGTAACGCGCGAACTCCGCCGGCCGCAGCCGCTTGACGTTCCAGGTGTGGAAATACTCGTGGCTGATCAGCCCGAGCAGCGTGGTGTAGCCCTCCGGCTGTTTCTTGGCAGCCAATTGCGGGAGGTCGCGGCGGGTGCAGATCAGCGCGGTCGAGTGGCGGTGCTCCAGCCCTCCGTAGCCGTCATCGACTGCGTTCAGCATGAACACGTAGCGATCGTGCGGCGGCTTCGGACCGCCGCGCTTGCCGACCTTGTCACCGTGCCAGAAGCGCATCTCGGCCTCGCAGATCGCCTGCGTGTCGGCGATCAGCTTCTCGCCGTCGAAGGAGGCCGTGGCGCCCGCGACCACGAAGCGATGCGGAACGCCGCAGACGTCGAAGTCGGCGCTCCAGAAGGCACCCAGTTCGACCGGGCTGTCGGCCAGTTCGTCGTAGTGGGCAGCCTGGTAGCTGCCGAAGCCCTGCTTGTCGATCGCGACCGGCAGCAGCGCGGTGGCGCAGGACCAGCGTGGCCGACCGGCGCCGGCCTGCGGCGCGACGATGTCGATCGCGTGCGGCGCATCGGCATGGCCGTCGACGCGCAGGCACAGGCTGGTGCCGTTGAAGAAGCCACGCGCGTCGTCCAGCCAGGCGGTGCGCACCGAATGGTCGTAGGCGCAGACTTCGTAGCGCAGCACCAGCGGCCTGGCTGGCGCGCAATCGATCTGCCAGCTGTGCTTGTCGAGCTGCGTCAGCGCCAGCTTGCGGCGCCCCTGCGTCGCGCGCAGGCCCTGCAGGTTCTTGGCGAATTCGCGCACCAGGTAGCTGCCGGGTATCCACACCGGAAGCGACACCCGCTGCAGTGCGGCGGGCGAATCGATGGTCAGTGTGACGGCGAACAGGTGGGCGTGGCGGTCCGCGCATTCCACGCGGTAGCGGATTCCGGGCGTGCTCGACATCAGTTGGCGGCGGTGAGTTGCTTCTCGACCTGGGCGGCCGGAATGGCGCCCGGCGTGCGCGTGCCGTTGGTGAAGATCAGCGTTGGCGTGCCGGTGATGTTGTAGCGCTGGCCGAACTCGCGGTTGCGCTGCAGCGCCGCGGTGTCGCATTCGGCCGTGGCCGGCATCGTGCCCTTCGTCATCCAGTCGCTCCAGGTCCTGGCCTTGTCCTTGGCGCACCAGATGTTGCGCGACTTCACGACCGAATCGGGCCCGAGCACTGCATAGAGAAACAGATGGATCGTCACGTTGTCGACGGTCGCCAGTTCGCGCTCGAACTGCTTGCAATAGCCGCAATTCGGGTCTTCGAAGACCGCGAGCTGCCGCTTGCCGTTGCCGCGTACGATCTTGAAGGCGTCCTTCACGGGCAGCTTGTCGAAATCGATCGCGGTGAGCTTTTCGGTGCGCTCCTCGGTCAGGTTCTTGCGCGCCTTCACGTCGAAGAGGTTGCCTTGCAGCAGGTAGTTGCCCTGTTCGTCGGTGTAGTAGATCTCGGTGCTGTTGATGCGCACCTCGTACAGACCCGGCATCGGCGCCTTGCTGATCTCGTCGATCTTGGCGAACTGCGGTATCTGCGCCGCGAGGTTCTTGCGGATCTCGGCTTCGCCCGCGAGCGTGGCGAGCGATGCGCCCAATGCTGCGGCAGCCAGGACGAAGCGTGCGATGCGGGTGATCGGGGCTGACGTGCGTGCGTTCATGTGTATTCCAGTGGCGGCGCGAAGCCGATGTCAGAGGCCCATGGCCTGGCGGGCGACCCAGCGCTTCACGAAGCGGCTGCGGTCGAAGCCCCGCATGCCCCAGTTCCGCAGGGCGGGCAGTGGGTCGACGTTGTGGGCAAAAAGTTGTTGCAGGCCGTCGGTGGCCAGGCTCATCGAGAGCACGTCGGTGCGGCGCGCGCGTTCGTAGCGGCGCAGCAGCCGTGCGTCGCCGACGCTGCGCCAATAGTCGCGGCCCTTGATCACGTCGGCGAGGGCCGCTGCGTCCGCCAGTCCGAGGTTCAGCCCCTGGCCCGCAAGCGGGTGCACGGTGTGGGCGGCGTCACCGGCAAGCGCCCACGCCTTCCCGTCTGCCAAGCGGCCGGTCCAGCGGTCGGCCACTGCGCGCTGCAGCGGCCAGGCGGTGCGTTCGCTGGCGAGGGTGAGCGCGCCGACCACGTCATGGCTGGCCTCGCGGACGCCAGCGGCGAACTCGTCCGCGTCCTGTGCCAGCAATGTCGGCACACGGAACTGGTCGACCGACCAGACCAGCGCGAGCGAGTGTCCGGCCGCCCCACCGAGCGGCAGCAGCGCGAGGATCTCGCCTTTGTCGTTGAACCACTGGCGGGCGATGCCGCCGTGCGGATGCTCGGCTTCGAGCCGCGCGGCGATCGCGTGTTGCGGATAGGGCGTGACCTCGTAGCGCACGCCGATCGCATCGCGCGTGGCGCTGGCCTTGCCTTCGCAGATGACGGTGAGCGCGGCCGACACCGGCGCGCCGACGACCTCGATCTGCGGCTGGAAGCGCACCGCGTCGGCCAACTGCCGTTCGAGTGCGGGAACGTCGACGATCCATGCGAGCGCGTCGACTTTCTGCTGGGCCGACTGGAACTGCACTTCGCCGCCTTGGTCGCCATGCACGTGCATCGCATGAACCGGCGTCGCATGGGTTGCGTCGGGCCAGGCGCGCAGCGACTCGAGCAAATTGCGCGAGGCCGCATTGAGCGCATAGGCGCGCACGTCCTCTTTGCCGTTGGGTGTGGGCGGCGCGACCAGTGCGACGCGCACGCGCTCGCGAGCGAGCAGCAGGGCCAATGCGTGGCCGACGATGCCGGCGCCGCGGATGCAGACTTCAGGGGGGAGGGCCATCGGGCCATTGTAGAGAGCCGATCCGCGAGCGACCCGGCTGCGGGACAATCGCCGATCACCGCAAAAGGAACCGTTTCGTGACTGCTACCGCCTTCGACCTCCAGGCCACCATTGCCCGGCTGTTCGTCTATCCCATCAAGTCGTGCGCCGGCGTCGAGTTGCCCGAGGCCCTGCTGACTGAAACGGGGCTCGAATTCGACCGCGCGTGGATGGTCGTCGCAGCCGATGGCGTGTTCGTGAGCCAGCGCGAACTGCCGCGCATGGCGCTCATCAGGCCGCAGCTCAAACAGATGGAGATGGTGCTGCGCGCGCCCGGCATGCTGGCGCTGCACATCGCCTTCGATCGCGTCGAGAAGCCCGTCCTCGTGAAGGTCTGGCGCGACGAAGTCGCCGCCTACGACATGGGTGACATCGCCGCGCAGTGGTTCAGCGATTTCCTGTCGGAGCCCGGCAAGCCGCAGACGCTGCGGTTGGTGCGTTTCGACCCCGAGCACAAGCGCCTGTCGAACATGACCTGGACCAAGGGTGTCGAGGCGCCCAATCAGTTCTCGGACGGTTTCCCGCTGCTGGTGACCAGCGAGAACTCGCTGGTCGAGCTGAATGACAAGCTGGTCGCCGCCGGTCACGCCGCGGTCGGCATCGAGCGCTTTAGGCCGAACATCGTGCTGGCCGGCATCGAAGCGCAGGACGAGGACCGGGTGGAAACGATGCACATCGACACCGCCGAGGGCGAGGCGCAACTGGAGCCGTCCAAGCCTTGCCCGCGCTGCCCGATCCCGGACATCGACCCCGCCACCGCCATCTCGACGCCCGAGGTCAACGACACACTGCGCACCTACCGCGCGAACGCGCGGGTCGACGGCGCCATCACTTTCGGCATGAACTGCATCGTGGTGCAGGGCGTGGAGCACATGCTCAAGGTCGGCCAGACGGTCGGCGCCAACTATCGCTTCGAGTGACAGAAGCCCCGCTCGCTAAAATCGCGGGTTGATTCCAGAGGACCTCCATGAGTTTGCAATGCGGCATCGTCGGCCTGCCCAACGTCGGTAAATCCACCCTTTTCAATGCGTTGACCAAGGCCGGCATCGCAGCGGAAAACTATCCGTTCTGCACGATCGAGCCGAACACCGGCGTGGTCGAAGTGCCGGACCCGCGGCTCGCGCAGCTCAGCGAGATCGTCAAGCCCGAGCGCATCGTGCCGGCCATCGTCGAGTTCGTCGACATCGCGGGCCTGGTGGCTGGTGCCAGCACCGGCGAAGGCCTGGGCAACAAGTTTCTCGCGCACATCCGCGAAACCGACGCCACGGTGAACGTGGTGCGCTGCTTCGACGACGACAACGTGATCCACGTGGCCGGCCGCGTCGACCCGATCTCCGACATCGAGGTGATCCAGACCGAGCTCTGCCTGGCCGACCTGGCCACGGTCGAGAAGGCGCTGCATCGCCACACCAAGGTCGCGCGTTCGGGCGACAAGGACGCGCAGAAGCTGGTCGGCCTGCTCGAGCGTTGCCAGGCCGCGCTGAACGAGAACACGCCGGTTCGCGCGCTGTCCTTCACCAAGGAAGAGCAGCCGCTGGTCAAGTCGTTCACGCTGATCACCGCCAAGCCGGCGATGTTCGTCGGCAACGTGGCCGAAGACGGCTTCGAGAACAACCCCTACCTCGACCGGCTGCACGAGTACGCGGCCAAGCAGGGCGCGCCGGTGGTCGCCATCTGCGCCAAGATCGAGGCCGAGCTGTCCGAGATGGACGACGAGGACAAGACCATGTTCCTGGCCGAGATCGGCCAGGACGAGCCGGGCCTGAACCGCCTGATCCGCGCGGCCTACAAGCTCCTGGGCCTGCAGACCTACTTCACCGCCGGTGTGAAGGAGGTGCGCGCGTGGACCATCCATGTCGGCGACACCGGCCCGCAGGCGGCCGGCGTGATCCATGGCGACTTCGAGAAGGGCTACATCCGCGCCCAGACGATCGGGTTCGACGACTACATTGCCTACAAGGGCGAACAGGGCGCGAAGGACGCGGGCAAGATGCGCGCGGAAGGCAAGGACTACGTCGTCAAGGACGGCGACGTGATGAACTTCCTCTTCAGCAGCTGAGCGGACGCGGCCCTTCGGGGCCGCATTCTTTTGTCGGCGTCTCGTCGCGCGCGGCGCGGCTATTTGGCGACGACCAGCCGCAGCCCGCTGGCCACGCTCGCCACGGCCGCGAAGGCCGCGCCCAGCCACAGTGCATCCGCTGCACCATGCACGCCCGCCAGGCTGAAGCACAACGCCGTCAGTGCAGCGCCGGTCGCCTGTCCGAGCAGGCGCGAGGTCGCAATGGTGCCGCTGGCGCCGCCGGAGCGCTCGGGCGGCGCGGCTGCCATGATCGCGCGCAGGTTCGGTGCCTGGAAGAAGCCGAAGCCGGCGCCGCAGATCGCCATGCGAATGGAAATGTCCAGCACGCTCGGGTCGGTCGGCATCAGCGCCAGCGAGACCATTCCCACGCTCAGTACCGCCAGGCCGATGCCGCCGAGCAGGCCTGGCGGATAGCGGTCGGCCAGCCGACCTGCGAGCGGCGCGGCCAGCGCTACCACCAGCGACCAGGGCGACATCAGGAAGCCGGTATCGACCTGGCTGCGGTGCAGCACGCCCTCGAAGTAGAAGGGCAGCGAGACGAACGCCAACCCTTGCGCGGCGAAGGTGCAGATCGAGGTGATCGACGACAGCGCGAAGGCCGGCCGCCTGAACAGATCCACCGGAAGGATCGGCGACGGCCGGCCGTGCTCGCGTCGCACCAGCAGGACGCCGAACAGCAATGCCACCGCAAGCGCGCTCAGCCACCATCCCATCGGCTCGCGCTGCGCAGCCGAGCCCAGCGCGAGGATCAGCGCCGCGAAGGTGATCACGTTGAATGCGGCGGCGATCTTGTCGAAGCTGTGGGTGCTGCGCGGCGATGCCGGCAGCGACGGGATGGCGACTGCGAGCGCGGCAAGCCCCAGCGGCACGTTGATGCCGAACAGCCAGGGCCACGAAGCGACGCTCAGGATCAGCGAGGCCACGCTGGGCCCGACGGCAAAACCGATGCCGACCACCAGTGCATTGAACCCGACACCGCGGCCGAGCCGGTGCGGCGGATAGATGAAGCGCAGCAGTGCGGCATTCACGCTCATGATCCCGGCGGCACCCAGGCCCTGCAGCGCGCGCGCCGCGGCAAGCGTCGGCAGTGTGGTGGCCAGCGCGCATGCCAGCGACGCGATCGTGAACACCGCGAGCCCGCCGATATAGATGCGCCGATGCCCGACGATGTCGCCCAGCGCCGCCAGCGGCAGGATGGTCGCGACCATCGCGAGCTGGTAGGCGTTGATGACCCAGACCGAGGCGGCTGGCGCGGCCAGCAGGTCGGCCGCGATCGCGGGCAGGGCGGTGTTGGCGATCGCGGTGTCGAGCGTGGCGAGCAGCACGGCGACCATGAGTGCGGCAACGGCGCGCCGGTCGCGGGACGAGATTGCGTCGGTCGACGCGAGGCTGGAGTTCGGCGAGCGGTCCATGGGCACGTGTGGTGCGCGAACGGAGCGTCGCGGCAGCGGCCGATGGTAGCGGCGTTGCACCGGGCGCGCTGGCGGGCGATTGTTTAGACTGCCTCGACACTCAGGATCCTCATCCATGCTCACCGTTCACCACCTCAACAATTCCCGCTCGCAGCGCGTGCTCTGGCTGCTCGAGGAACTCGGCTTGCCCTATGAAGTCGTTCGCTACGAGCGCGACGCAAAGACCATGCTGGCGCCACCCGAACTGCGCCGTGTGCATCCGCTGGGCAAGTCGCCGGTGGTGACGACCGACGACGGCCTCACGCTCGCGGAGTCGGGCGCGATCATCGAGACCGTGATCGAGCGCTACGGCCAAGGCCGTCTCGCGCCGGCGGCCGGCACGCCGGATGCGCTGCGCTACCGCTACTGGATGCACTTCGCCGAAGGTTCCGCCATGTCGCCGCTGCTGCTGAAACTGGTATTCGACAAGATCGAGAGCACGAAGATGCCGTTCTTCGCCAAGCCCATCGCCCGTGCGATCGCCGGCAAGGCGAAGTCGAGCTTCGTGATGCCGAACATCACCGCCCACCTCGACTACATGGAGAGCGAACTCGCGAAGAGCGAATGGTTCGCTGGCGACGCGTTCAGCGGCGCCGACATCCAGATGAGTTTTCCGGTGGAGGCCGCAGCCGCCCGCGGCGGCCTCGACGCCAGCCGGCCGAAGCTCATGGCCTGGCTGAAGCGCATCCATGATCTTCCGGCTTACAAGCGGGCGCTCGAACGCGGCGGCCCGTACGGCCTGTTGAGTTGAGTCAGGCGGGCCAGATGTAGAGGAGCGCGACGGTCATCGTGATGTAGCGCGCGAACTTGCCGATCGCCATGTAGACCAGGCAAGGCCAGAACGGCAGCTTGAGCCAGCCTGCGACCGCGCACAGCGGGTCGCCCACCAGCGGCAGCCAGCTCAACAGGCAGGCTTTCGGCCCGAGCCTTTCCAGCCAGCCGAGCACCCGCGTGTGGTGCTTGGAGTGTGCATATTTGTCCGCCACCTTGTGGGCGCCATAGCCCATCCACCAGTCGACCGCGCCGCCCAGCGTGTTGCCGATCGTCGCCACTGCGATCGCTGGCCAGAACATGTCCGGATTGAGCTTGAGCAGACCGAAAAGAAAGGGTTCGGAGCCGACCGGCAGCAGCGTCGCCGAAACGAAGGCGGCAACGAAAAGCGTCGACAGCCCGTATTGGGGGAGCGCCAGAAGCGCCATCAGGGAGTCGAGCCAGGCTTGCATGTGGATGGAGTATAGGAAGCGCGCACGTTGGTCGGCGTGGAAGTGCAGGCCTTGAAAGGTTGTCGGCCGGGCGGCCGAGGCACTGCGTGCGATCTTCGTTCGGTCGGGTGCAAATCGTTTCAACCCGCGAAATGCCGCGTCGCTACAATCGTGCCTCATTTTTCAGCAGCCCCGCGCTCGCCCCTCCCTCCTTCTCGACCATGCAGATCGGCCCTATCGCGCTGGAAAACCGCCTGTTCGTCGCGCCGATGGCCGGCGTGACGGATCGGCCGTTCCGCATGCTTTGCCGTGCGCTCGGCGCCGGCTACGCGGTGAGCGAGATGGTGACATCGCGCAAGGAGCTATGGGGCACGCTGAAGACCTCGCGTCGCGCCGATCATGCCGGCGAGCCCGGCCCCATCGCAGTGCAGATTGCCGGCACCGACGCGGCCATGATGGCCGAGGCCGCGCACTACAACATCGATCGCGGCGCGCAGGTCATCGACATCAACATGGGTTGCCCGGCCAAGAAGGTCTGCAACAAGTGGGCAGGTTCGGCGCTGATGCGCGACGAACCACTCGCGCTGGAGATCGTGCAGGCGGTGGTCGCGGCTGCCGCGCCCCATGGCGTGCCGGTCACGCTGAAGATGCGCACCGGCTGGAGTGCCGATCACCGCAACGCCGTCAAGCTGGCACGCGACTTCGAGTCCGCCGGCGTACAGATGCTCACCGTGCACGGCCGTACGCGTGAGCAGGGCTACAAGGGATTTGCCGAGTACGACACCATCGCCGCCGTCAAGGCTGCGGTGCACGTGCCGGTGGTGGCGAATGGCGATATCACCTCGCCCGAAAGAGCGCGCGACGTGCTTGCCGCGACTGGTGCCGATGCCGTGATGATCGGTCGCGCGGCACAGGGCCGGCCCTGGATCTTCCGCGAGATCGGCCATTTCCTGGAGACCGGCATGCACCTTGCACCGCCGCTGGTGTCGGACGTGCGGCGCCTGCTGGTGGACCATCTGCAGGAACACTACGCGCTCTACGGCGAGTACAGCGGCGTGCGTACCGCACGCAAGCA
>CAIQMJ010000890.1 GCA_903872875.1 uncultured Variovorax sp. | reverse complement strand
GGAACACGTTCTTGGCCAGGTCGATGCCGACAGTCGAAAGTTTCATGGTGGACGCCCCTCTCGGTTCAAGTGGTTGATCAACGTCGCCACTTTGGCAGGTTGATGCCGTCAACGGGTGGGGGCGTTCATCCCATTGCATACCGATGCGCGTGTCGAGCCGGTATGGCGCGGACGGCAACGCCTCGGACAAGGTTCCGAGCAATTCCCCCATGGCACTGGCAATCTCTTCGGCGTCCGTCACCGAACCCGGCGACGGGCCTTCGAGATCCGCTCCTGGAGCGGGTACCGCACCCGGAGACGGCGCGCCGAACATCGCGGCGAGGAGATCGATCTCGGCTTCGGATGCACGCCGTGCAACGGCCAGCCGCTCGATCTTCCTGTCGCTGCCATCGCGCCAGGCCTGCCCCATCGCGTCGCACGTCACCCCCCCACTTCAGCGAACCGAGAACCTGCCAGTAGCGAACCCGCGCCGGATCCACCGGATGTCCGGACTCGGCTTCGTAGCCCGCGAACAACTGCTCGAAGGTGCCCAGACCGCCGGCTTCGAATTCGACCCGGCCGAAGCGCCAGGAATTGACGCAGAACCATCCCAGGTCCTCCATGGGATCGCCGAGATGCGCGAGTTCCCAGTCGAGTACGGCACGCACGCCTTCCGCGCCGACGATGAGATTGCCGTTGCGGAAGTCCCCGTGCACCACCACGGGCACGTCGCAGCGCGGCGGTTCGTTCTCGGCGAGCCAGCGCAGCGCGAGTTCGAAGACCGGCCGCAGCGTTCCAATAGCCCTCGCCCAATGCGTCGGCCGGCACCAGCTCGCCGATCACGCCGGGGACGCGCACTCCGTCGATGGCGGCGCGACGCAGCAGCGCCGCCTCGGTGGCCATCCCTGCACTGCCCTGCTGGCCTGCATCGCTCCATCGGCGGGACCGGCGCAGGATGACCCCTTGCAGGCCCGACGGCAGGCTGGCGTCGAAGGACCAGATCTCCTGGCTCGCACCGCCGGAGACGGCACGCAACCCGCCCACGCCGGCTGCGCCGGGCAGGTGGCGGCGCAGCGCGGCCAGCAATCGGGCCGGGTCGGGCCGCGCGTCAACGGCCGGCACGGATGCCCTCGAAGACGTCGCCATCGGCCGGGTCCTGGTGGTCCAGGTATTCGGCCATGCCGAAGCCGGTGCGCTCGCCCAGGCGAAAGCGCGTCATGCATTCCATGATGCGCGACTTGTCGGTGCGGCCATCGGGCAGCCGGCGCCAGTGGCGGCACGGCACGCTGGCCAGCACCTCGCCTTCGATCTGGCTGCGCCGGCCTGCGTCGTCCTCGAAGCTCAGCGTGAAGCCGGTAGGCCAGTTGCGCGCGTCATAGCGCGTCTGCAGCCGTACGCCGTGCACGTGGCGCAGCGTGCCGCCGCCGTCGTGCACGAAGCCGGCCTCCAGCAGTTCGCCGTCGCCCTTCTGCACCACGATCACGCAGATCGCGAAGCCATCGTCGAAGGTGCAGGGAAACCAGCGGTACCACGGGATCGCCTGCCACAGCCGCGGGCCCCACGAATGGTCGCGCAGGCCGTACCCGTCGAGCGACCACCGCTCGCCGCCGACGCGCAATGTTCCGTGCCCGCGCACCGACTGGTCGAAGTGCGCGCGCGCGAAGTAACGGCCCTCGCCCTCGTCGAAAGGCGCGCCGTCGTCGCCGAGCAGCTCGCCTCCGTGGGCTGGCACGACGGCATTGAACGACAGCGCGATCTCCGCATCGACCTGCGCCTGCGGAACGAAGGCCGTGCGCGGGTCTTCCATGGCAGCGCCGTCGGCCAGCAGATACACCGGACCGGCATAGCGCAGCCGCGACTGCCGCAATGGCACGTCGAAGTCGAAGCGCAGGCCGGCCGCCTCGATGCCGCCGGTGCTGACATACGCCGGCTTGGCGAACATGAAGCCCACGCGGCCACCGGGCAGGTACAGGCAGACGGTCATCTCGGAAAAGCCCTGGTTCGCTCGCTGGCCGATGCGGAACCAGCCGCCGATGCCCTGGCGTCCGTCGATCAGGTGCACGTAGCGGCTCTCGTTGAAGAAGGGATGCGGCTCCACCGGATGGTTGAAGTCGTCCTCGGCACGCAGCGGGCGCACGGGGCGGTAGCGGCCGGAATAGTCCATGTCAGCGACGCCCGGCCGCCCGAAGGCACTCACGCGTCCCCTCGGGCGGCAGCGTTACGCGAAGCGATGAGCGTGGGGGTTTCATCCTTGGTCCTTGCCTGGGGTTGTGGGCGATGGCGGCACTGGCTCCACCATGTGCCTGAAATGCCGCATCACGACCTCGCCATCGAGCCGCAATGCGTGGCAGCCACCCAGCGGCGAGCCGCGCGTGCGGCCGTTGCCGACTTCAGCGGTATCGAAGTTGTCCCGGTCGGACCAGATGATCTGGAAGGCGGTCGTCGCCATCACCGGCAGCAGTTCCGTCAGGTGCGAGCAGCCCTCGATGCCGCGGAACATGCGCTTCACGCGCTGGGTGAAGCCGGCCTCGATGCGCAGCCCGGCCAGCTGGGCATAGGCCGGCGCGATGCGGCCGCACACGCCGTACGGCGTTTCCAGCGATTGCGCGACGGCCTCGCGGATCACGAAGTCGCGGCCGACCGTGAGCCGCAGCCGCATGTGGTGGATCGGCGCGTTCGGCGGCACGTGGCGTTCGGGCAGTTCCAGCGCGGTGGGCTTGGTGTCGACCAGCGTGCCTTCGATGTCGAACAGGCCGTCGTCTCGCGCGAAACCCGCGCACTCGATGCGGCGCAGGTGCACCGGTCGGCGTGCGGCCGGCGCCAGGTTCGGTACGGGTTCGGACATCGTCGGACCGATCTTCAACGCGCGCCGTCGGCGGCGGCCTGGTGGACCACGCCCGCGGCGGCGAGCTCGGCGATCTGCTCGGGGCTGCGGCCGAGTTCCGCCAGCAGCGCCGCCGTGTCGCGGCCGATCCGCGGCGCCGCGGCGGGCAGTTCGCTCGGCGTGCGCTGGAAGCGCGGCGCGGGCGCGGGCTGCAGCACGCCGTCGTTTTCGAGGAAGGTGTCGCGCGCGCGGTTGTGCGGATGCTGCGGCGCCTCGCGCATCGACAGCACAGGCGCGAAGCAGGCGTCGCTGCCTTCGAGCAGACGGCACCAGTCGTCGCGATCCCGCGTGCGGATCAGCGCCGCCAGCCGGGTCTTGAGTTCGGGCCAGTGGTCGCGCTCCCACTGACGGGTGAACAGCGGATCGTCGATGCCGCACTTCTGCAGAAGCTCGCGGTAGAACTGCGGCTCGATCGGGCCGAGCGCGACGTAGCGCCCGTCCGCGCATTCGTAGGTGCCATAGAAAGGCGCCGCGCCGTCGAGGAAGTTGCTCTCGCGCTCGTCGCGCCAGAAGCCTTTCGCCATCAGCCCGTACTGAGCCGACATCAGCAGCGCGGCGCCGTCACTCATGGCCGCATCGACCACCTGGCCCTGGCCCGATCGGCGCGCCTCGAACAGGGCCGACACCACGCCGAGCGCCAGCAGCATGCCGCCACCGCCGTAGTCGCCGACGAGATTGAGCGGCACGGCCGGCGGCCGGTCCTTCGGCCCCATCGCATGCAACGCGCCGGAGATGGCGATGTAGTTGATGTCGTGGCCGGCCGCCTGCGACAGCGGGCCGTCCTGTCCCCAGCCGGTCATGCGGCCGTACACCAGCCGCGGGTTGCGCGCCAGGCACGGCACTGGGCCGAGCCCGAGCTTCTCCGTCACGCCGGGCCGGAAGCCCTCGATCAGGATGTCGGCCTGCGCGACCAGGTCGAGCACGGTCGCCACGCCGCGCGGGTCCTTGGTGTTGACCGCGATCGACGCGCGGCCGCGATCGACGATGCTGTCGTTCTGCATCAGCGCGGCCAGCCCCTCGGGCTTGCCGGGCGGCGGCACGCGGTCGATGCGCAGCACGCGCGCACCCATGTCTGCCAGCAGCATGCCGGCGAAGGGCCCGGGGCCGATGCCGGCCAGTTCGATGACGGTGACGCCTTGCAGTGGTCCGGCCAATTCAATCCTCCAGGTAGCGGCCGCCGCTGGCGGCCAGTTCGCGCAGTGCCGGTGGCACCTCGAAGCGCTCGCCGTGACGGCGCGCGAGCTGGTCGCACTCCTCCACGAAGCGCGCCGCGCCGACGGTGTCGATGTGGCTGACTGCGCCGCCCAGCGCGGCCGGAAAGCCCCAGCCCAGCAGCGAGCCGACGTCGGCATCGCGTGCGCTCACCATGACGAGGCCGGTCGACAGGTCGCGGCGCTCCGGTTCGTCGAGCAGCGTACCGAGCAGCATGCCGCCGGTCGCGCCGAGCGGATCGCCCATCGCGATCGCGCCGCCGTAGACGTTGACCTTGTCGTGAACGGGCTTCCGAAGAGTGCGTCGTCCTCGGCCAGCACGATGTCGCAGCACGAGAACACCGGCCCCGCGCCGCGCAGCAGCACGCAGCGCGCGCCGCCAGCGAGTGCAGCATCGAGTCGCGCGCCGAGGGCCAGCACGTTCTCGACGCGGAAGCTGTTCTTGGGTTGGGGAAGGTCGATCGCGATCGTGGCGATCGCGTCCTGGATGTGCAGCGTGATGCCGGCCGCTGCAGTGCCGTCGTGTGGTGTGTGTCCCATGCCACCGACTCTCGCCGCCGCGGGCTCGCCCGGTATCGTCGCATGCGACGAATTGCGGCCCGTGCGCATGGTCAACGGCCGGCGAAGGCCGGCCGGCGGCGTTCCAGGAAGGCCAGCACGCCCTCGGCGAACTCGGCTCGGTCGATCAGTTCGCGCTGGCGTTCGCGTTCATGGTCGAGCTGTGCGGGCAGCGCGGCCGTCTCCGCATGGTCGTGCAGCGCACGCGCTTCCGCTACCGCATGCGCCGGCAGCGCGGCCAGGCGCGACGCGATGCGGCCGACTTCGGCCGCGAGTGCGGCGTCGTCGACGCAGGTCCAGATCAAACCCCAGCGCTCGGCCTGTTCGGCACTCAGCTTGTCACCCAGCAGCGTGAGCCCGAGCGAGCGCGTGCGGCCCACCGCGCGCTGCATGAACCAGGTGCAGCCCATGTCGGGCACCAGGCCCAGTGCGGGCGCGAAGGGCAGGTAGAAATAGGCGGAGCGCGCCGCCACCACGATGTCGGCCGCCAGCACCACGCCGACGCCGCCACCGGCCACCGCGCCGTGCATCGCGCAGACCACCGGCACGGGCAGCGTGCGCAGCGCCTGCACGAACACGTTGCCGCCTTCCGCCATCAGCTGCGCGGTCTGCTCGCCAAGGCTCGGCGCGCCGGGCTCCGGCGGCTGCGACAGCGTGCGGCCCATGGCACCCAGATCGGCGCCGGAACAGAAGCCGCGTCCGCTGGCGGCCATCACCAGCACGCGCACGCTGCGGTCGCCGCGCACCTGCTGCAAGGCCGCGAGCGCGTCCCGCAGCAGCGCGG
>CAIQMJ010000889.1 GCA_903872875.1 uncultured Variovorax sp. | reverse complement strand
CGTCGAGCGAGCCGATCTTTCCGTAGACCTTCTTGCTGCGTGCGCCGAGGTTGGACATGTTCGGGCCGTCGATCACCGCGATGCGATGGCGCCGGGCCGTCTCGCGCTGGATCTGTGCCGTGTGCGTATTGCTCATTCGTTGTCTCCTGATGGATGCTGGATCAGTTGAAGCGCAGCCCGGCGTCGACGTTCAGCGTCTGGCCGGTGATGTACTTGCTCGCGTCCGACGCGAGGAACATGGTCGCGCCGATCATGTCGCTCACGTCGCCCTTGCGCTTGAGTGCCTGGGCCGCGAGGATCGCGTCCCACTGCTCGGGCTTGATCGTGTCGCGCGGCACTTCGGTCACGATGCCGTGCGGGCTGATGGCGTTGACGTTGATGCCGGCATCGCCGAGTTCGGTGGCCAGTGCGCGGGTCAGCGCGACCACGGCGCCCTTCGATGCGACGTAGTGCGCGTAGTTCGCGCGCCCGGTCACGACGACCGACGACGAGATGTTCACGATCTTGCCGCTGCCCTGTGCGCGCATCGGCCTGGCGGCCGCCTGGGCGCAGAAGAACACGCCACGGGCGTTCACGGCCATCACGCGGTCCCACTCGTCGCCGTCGATCTCCTCGAAGGGCTTCATCTTGAGGGTCGAGAAGATGGCTGCGTTGTTGATCAGCACGTCGACGCGGCCGAAGGACTCGATCGCCTTGTCGACCATCGCCTGGGCGCTGGCCCTGTTCGCCACGTCGACCTTCACGGCGATCGCCTTGCCGTCGGCGGCGACGACTTCCGCGGCGACCTTGTTGGCCTGCTCTTCGTTCAGGTCGGCGACCACGACGGAGCCGCCGGCCTTGGCGAATTCCAGCGCGTAGGCGCGGCCGATGCCCTGGCCCGAGCCGGTGATGATGATGACCTTGTTCTTGAAGTCCATGACGAATGCTTTCTTGTGTTGAGGAAGGTGTCGGGTGTGAAGGGTTTGAACGGTGTCAGCGCGGCATCCGCAGCGCGGTCATGCCGCCATCCAGATTGATCACGCTGCCGACGCTCGAATGCGCACCGGCGCGTGCCAGGTAGAGAACGGCCTCGCCGACTTCCTGCGGCGACACCATGCGGCCGGTCGGCTGCCGGGCTTCGAACGAGGCCCGCTTGGCGGCAGGGTTCGCGTCGCGGGCGGCCAGTTCGGCCATGAAGGGCGTGTCGACCGTTCCGGGGCTCACGCAGTTGACGCGGATGCCTTCGGTGACCAGGTCGGCCGCCATGGCCATCGTCATCGACTGCACGGCGCCCTTGGTGGCCGAGTACAGCGCGCGCTGCGGCAGGCCGTTGACGGCGGTGCAGGACGACATGTTGACGATCGCCGCGTCGTCCGAGCGGCGCAGCCAGGGCAACGCCGCTCGGGTCGCGCGCATCTGGCCGACCACGTTGATGTCGTAGATGCGGTGCCAGTCGGCCTCGCTGCCGTCCTCGATGGTCCCGACGAAGCTCACGCCGGCGTTGTTGACCAGCACGTCGATGCGGCCGTGGGCCTCGCCGAAGCCGCCGATCGCACTGTCGAGCGCCGACTGGTCGCGGACATCGGCGACCAGTGCAGTCGCACCGGGCGGTACGCCCTCGACACCGAGGTCGACGGAAGCCACGGTCCAGCCCTGGCTCAGCAACACGCCGACGACGGCCTGGCCGATGCCGGCGGCGCCGCCGGTGACGACTGCGATGCGGCCCGCAGGCGTCGATGCGGTTGGCGATGGATGGGAAATGCTCATTCTGTGTCCGTGAAAGAAGGGATGCCGCCACCAGCGGCATGGGCCAGCCAGTGCTGGCGAAGTGCGGCGACGAGTTCGGGCGCGGCGAACAGCGGCGCCATGTGGCCGCCCGCCGGCAGGACCTGCAGCGCGGCGTCCGCGCCGCGACCGGCTTGCACGAACGCATCGACGATCGGCTGCATGGCCTGGGGCGGCGTCGACAGGTCGTCCTGCGCCGCGATGCAGACGGTCGCGGGCAGGCGGGCCACGATGGACGGATAGCCCGGGAATTCGGCGAGCGCGCGCCACGCGCCGGCGAGGCCATCGGCCTGCATCGCCGCCAAGGCCGAGCGTGCATAGCGTTGTGGCCAGCCGTCGGCGTGGAGGCCGGCTTCGCCGAACCATCGCGCCATCGTCGGATCGATGCCGGCCTGCACGCCCGCGTCGCGCGCATCGGCTGCGCGCTGCAGGAATGCCGGATGGCCAGCCGCCGGCGACGAAACGAGCGCCAGCGACGCGACGCGTCCAGGCCGGGCGCGCGCCATCCGTGCCGCTAGCAGCGCCGCGACCGCGCCGCCCATGGAATGGCCCAGCAGATGCACCGGCCCGGCGGCGCACGCGTCCAGCACGGCCGCGGCATCGTCGACGTAGCCATCGAGCACGGCGCAGGCCTGCGCCGTGCGATGACCGTGGCCGCGCTGGTCGAAGGACACGATCTGCCAGCCATCGCCCAGGCGCTCGCGCAACGCGTCGAACGCATGCGCATCGTGGCCCAGCGAATGCAGCGCCAGGACCTGGCCGTGCAAGGCCTTGCCGCTGCGAACGACGTGCATGCGCAGACCTGCGGGCTGCACGGCGATGCTGCCGAAGGCCGTCATCAGGCGACCGCCACCTTGCGCTGGGCGAGCACGCCGCGCGCCATCAGCCCGGCGACGTCGTCGGCGCTCGTGCCCAGCCAGTCGCCCAGCACCCGCGCGGCATCCTCGCCGAGCCTCGGCGGGTAGCTCGCATCGCGCTCGGCTTCGCCCGTGAAGCGGATCGGATTGCCGACCACTTCGATGTGCTCGCCGCGGTCGCCCTGGAGCGCGAGGATCATGCCGCGGCCGGACTCCCGCGCGTCCTGCAGTGCCTCGGGTACGTTCTTGATCAGCGCGACCGGCACGCCCTGGACCTGCAGCGGCTCGATCCAGTCCGCCGCCGGCTTGGCGAGAAAGGCCTGTTCGAGCAAGGGCCAGAGCGCGTCGCGGTTCTTCAGCCGCTGGCCGCCGGTGGCGAAGCGGGGGTCGGCGATCAGCGCGGCCTGGCCGAGCGCTTCGCACAGGCCCTTCCACATGCGTTCGGTGTTGGCCGTGACGACCAGTTCGCGGCCGTCGCCGGCG
>CAIQMJ010000888.1 GCA_903872875.1 uncultured Variovorax sp. | reverse complement strand
GGAGATGCTCAAGGCGCGCGAATCCCTCGAAGGGGACCTGGGACTTCCGTTCCCGGGCATGGGGGTGTGGCGCGCTTCGGCGATCCCGTCGCAGGAGTGCGAGATCCTTCTGCAGGAAGTGCCTGCCGGGCGCCTCTCGATCCCCAAGGACCGCGTGGCCGTGCAGCGGACGGGCGCGCCGCCGGACAACTGGACGGCCATCGCGCAGCTTCCCGGCGTGTTCTGGGCGCCGGCCGATGCAGCTTCTCGCAACGATGCCTCGATGCTGACGCTGGAAGCCGTCATCGCGCGCTACATCGCCGCGTGCGTGACCGAGCAGGCGCATCTGTTCGTGGGCATCCAGGAGACGCAATGGATCATGGAGAAGTTGAATGCCGAATACCTGGGGCTCACCACCGAGGTACAGAAGGTGCTGCCGCTACAGCGCATTGCGGATGTGCTGCGCCGCCTGCTCGAAGAGCAGGTCCCGATTCGCGGGATGCGCAACATCCTGGAAAGCCTCGTCTACTGGGGGCCGAAGGAAAAGGACGTGCTGATGCTCACCGAATACGTCCGCGGGGACCTCGGCAGGCTGATCGCGTTCCGCGCGGCGTCCGGCGCCCCGCGCATCGACGCACTGTTCCTGGATGTCGAGGTGGAGCAGCAGATACGCCAGGCGATCAAGCCGACGCCGACCGGCAACTTCCTGACCTTGCCGCAGGACGACATCACCCGTCTGGTCGGCCGGATCGAGCAGTGCGCCGGCGCAGCGCCCAGCGGTACGCTGGCCCTGGTCACATCCATGGACATCCGCCGCTACGTGCGGAAGATGATCCAGCCACGCCTCCCCTGGTTGCAGGTCTATTCGTTCCAGGAACTGGGCTCGTATCTCGAACTCGTCCCCGTGGGGCAGGTGAGCTCATGAGGACCTGCATCCTCGCGATCGCCTGCCTGGCCGTTCAACCCGCGGCGTGGCCCGACGGCCTGTGGAAGTGCGGAGATGTCTTCACCGACCAGCCGACGGCCGCTGCAGGCCGCCGTTGCATGCCTGCGACGGCGACGGCCGTGGTGGTCGCGTCGCCGCGGATCGCCTCGGCAGCACCGTCGCGGTCGAGCAGTCGCGTCGAACCCGTCACGCAGGACGGGCGCGATCGCGAGGCGCGCGACATCCTGTTGAACGAGCTCGCCGAAACGCGTGACCGGCGCACGGCGCTTCTGGCGTCCGAGAAAAGCACGCCGCCAGCGGCGTTCGCCGCCGAACTTCGCCGACTGGACTCGGACATCGATGGCCTGCGCCGAGAGATCGACCGTCGACCCAAGGAAACGCAATGAATCAAGACATCGACACCGCACATCCCCACAAGATCGACATGCTGATCGCCCTCACCGGGCTGGCGCTGGCCCGCGAGGCGGACGAGCTCGTCAGGCCGATGTTCGATCTCATTCGCCGATTCAGGCCAGAGTCGCCACGGGTCGACGCCTTCGAAGGCTGGCTCTGCCTGCGCAGCGGCGATCTGCTGGGCGCGACCCGGCATCTGACGGCGGCTGTGCAGGTGCTCGGCCCGGGCGCCGGATCGGCGCGAACCCTGTTGGCGATGGTGCTCTGCGCGCAAGGCGACCCCTCATGGCTCACCCAGGCGCAAGCGGTGATCGACGAGGGCGTCGATCCGCACGGTGCATTCCTGATGAAGTCGATGCGCGGCGACAAGGATGCGCGAAAGGTGGAGCTGCCCCCCGCACCCCTTGCTCCCCCTGCGGCGCCCCCCTCGCCGGACACGACCGGCGAAGGAGCCGGGGGAAACGCAGCCGAGGCCGGGGTCGCGGCGACTGCCCCGGCGGGCACCACGCCGGCCGACTCCGCGCCCACGGCGACCGCGAGCCGTGATCGCCGGATGGTGTTCCTTCGCGGATGAACGTGATGCAGGTCCGCACGCAGCGCTTCGCTCCAGCGAATGCCGCTGCGCGTTGCGAGCGCCGGCGCCCGGCAGGCCGTTCTACCCTTGCCTGGCCCTGGGTGTGGCATTTCGTCGGACAAGGGCAATCTTCAGGAGAAATGAAATGGCAGTAGCAGGATTGTTCGGAGGCATGGGTCTGGATATCGTCAAGCAGGTCGCCGGGACTGCACTCGGCGCAGCGGGGGGTGCGCTGACCGGCGAGGCTTCGCCGCTGGCTGGCGGGATTGCGGGCGTGGCAGCGAGCCTCGGAATCGATGAGGGCGGTCTCGGTTCGGTGATCAGCGGCCTGGGCTCCATCGTCGGCGGACTGACCGGGCTTTGAGCGGGAGCGAGCTCGCAGGTCCATGAGTCGGCTGCGATGGAAGCGCCGTCTCGTCGGCGATGCGGCTCCGCCTGTCCGGCGCAGTTGCATCGCCTGTCCATTTGCCTACGGAGTCGCATTGATGACCCAGTCTCCCTATCCATCCCTGAGTCCTGAGTTGTGCGCGTTGTTGTCCGAGTTGGCGAGTCCCTTCGGTACGGGACGACTCCCTGCCGGCGAGCTCCTTCGTGCCCGTGCCGCACTCTCGGAAGCGGCCAAGGAGGCGCAAGACACCGCGCGCACGTTGCCGCGCGCGGCCGCTCAGGACGCGCTCCTCTTCGCCGACGCACTCGTCGCGGCGGCCAGCACGCTCGAGTTGATCCATGCCAATAGCTGATCGCGACCAGGCAATGAGAGATGACGAAGGCGCCGAGCTCTCCCTTTCCGACGCCGCGCGTCAGACGCTCGAGCAAGCCGCGCGCTGCCTGGGACTCTCCCAGATGGACGCCCGCGACGTTGCGAGCGCTTCGATGCTGTCCATCGACGGATATCGAATCATCGTGATGGAGGCGCCTGCGGAGACGCAGCTTCCCATGTGCAAGCTCATGCTGGTGACCAGGCTGGACATGCTCGACGTCGAGGACGCCGCCACGTTGCGGCTCGTGTTGCAGACGAACGTACATGCCACCATGTGCCTGGGCGCGACCGCAGCGATGGACGGCGACGGAAGACTGTTGCTGACCCTGGCCCTGCATACCGAGTTCTATGACCCGCCGTCGCTCGCATCGACGCTGTTGCGCTTCGGCGCCATGGCCCGTGAGTTTGCAGAACTGAAAACGCCACGCCGACACTGAGGAAAGTTCTCGAAGCGTTGCGTTGCGGCGCAACGCGGATGCCCCTACGCGGTGGTGTGCTGCTGTTCCGGCAATCGCACCGCCACTGGCGTTGACGATGGCGATGGCGATGGCATCGAACACGCGCCGGCGCGGCGCGCTTGCAGGACGGCCTTGAAGTCTGCGCGCAACAGGCTGAAGGCCATCAGGTCATGGTAGGTGTCGTCCCAGCGGCCGGCCTGGCGCATCAGGCCCTCGAAGCGGAACGCCTGCCTTCTCAGCACGCGCAGCGACGATCCGTTCTCGGGGTGCACGCATGCCGTGACCCGGTTGAATCCGATGGTGAGGAATGCCCATTCGAGCACGGATGACAGCGCCTCGGCCATGTAGCCGTTGCTGCGCTGGGCGGGGTCCAGCTCATAGCCGAGCAGGCACTGATGCGAATGCAGGTCCCAGCTGCGCAGGCCACAGATGCCGATGACACCAGGAGCCGACTTTCGTTCGATGCCCCACTGCGTCTCGCTGTTCGCTCGTCTGGCGTTGGCGAACCAGTTCACCATCTGTTCGACCTGCTCGGGGGACGCAGGACAATCGGCGCCGCGCCACCGCATGGCTTCCTTGTCCTGATAGATCGCCGTCAATGCCGGAATGTCCGCCTGGACAAGTTCGCGCAGGACGAGCCGGGAGGTCTCTAGTCGTGGAAAGTCGTGCATGCGACATT
>CAIQMJ010000887.1 GCA_903872875.1 uncultured Variovorax sp. | reverse complement strand
GCGATGTCCTTGAAAGCCGGGCCTACGACTTTGTGGTCCTTGGCATGGCACGCCGTGCAACTGTTCTTGGCCGCGAGCGCGTCACTCGCCTGTGCCGATGGGGAGACAAGAATCAACGCCGCGGCGGCAGATGCGAAAGAAATGGCTGAGCGAAACAAAGGAATCTCCTGTTGTGAAGTGAGGTGATGTCATGCGCCGAGGACGCGCAGCACAGAGCCTGCTGCTGGACGCTGGCGTGGGGGTTTGGCCTGGCTTTCAGTGCCGATCGCGATGAAGCAAATCGCCTGCTCATGCGGTTCCAGGCCGAAGAGAGATCGCACTGCGGGGGCATCGAGTGAACGGCCACTGGCCAGACCGCTCTCGTACCCCAGCGCCGTCGCACTGAGCAATACGTTCTGGATGGCGCAACCCAGCGAGATGAGACGCTCGTGCGTTGGAATGCCGTTCGTGCCGGTGTCGACATGGGCGACGGCAAGCAACAGGCACGGTGCGCGTTCTGCCTTCTCCGCCGCCGTGGCGAGTTGCGCCTGCGTCGCGCCAGGATCGCGTTCGAGCAACGCGCTGACGAATGCCTTTCCAAGCAGCGACCGTTGCGACGCCGGAATCAGAACAAAGTGCCACGGCGTCAGGAGCCCATGGTCCGGAGCGGTAACGGCCGCTTCCATCAGCTGTTCCAAGGCCGCGGGATCTGGCCCTGGTTCGACCAGGCGCCTTGCAGAGACGTTGTGCCGTGCAGCAAGGACCGACGCCAGCTCGGCGCCGACGTCGCTGGCGTGCCAGGGCAGCATCGTGGGCAGAGGGGCGTCGCCTGCCTTGAGCTGGCCATGCGGGGTTGTCATGCGAAATGCCGGTCCTTGAACGAGACCGTCGCCTTGTAATCGGCCAAGGTCCCGACGCGGCGGATGCTGGCCCATGCCCCCTTGTAGTACGGGATCACATTGCGGTCGGTCCAGTCGCTGGTGATGTGGCCAGCCGTCCCGTTGAAGTACCCGAAGAGCATGAACGTCTGCCCTTGCTTGATGGACTTCGTCGGATAGACCATCGCGTAGGTGCTGCCGTAGTCGTTGAAGACCTCGACCACGTCGCCGGCGCCGACACCCGACGCCTTGGCGTCGTCAGGATTCATCTCCAGGTACGCCATCGGATAGCGCCCCTTGACCTGCTCGTTGTACTGGTCGTGGTACGCGGTCTGCCAGACTTCGTTGGCTCGGCCATTGTTGATCCAGAACTTGTGCTTCTCCTTCTGGGCCGCCACTGGTTTGGGAAGGCCGTTCCACGGAGCCGGTTTGAAGGCAGCCTTGCCGTCCTTGGTGTCGAACTTGCCATCGGCGTAGATTATTTCCGTGCCGATCAGCTTGCCGTCCTTGACCTCCTTGATCGGAAGCTGCACGCCGTTATTGCCCGCTTTCCGAAGCAATTCGTAGGTGGCCAGGTAACCCGTGTCACCGCCCTGGCTGTCGATGGGGCCCACGCCAGGCCTGCCGGCCTGCCTGAAGCCGTCGTTGAAGGCATCTTCCTCTGTCTTCCAATCGAAGCCTTCGAACTGCGCGGCCATCTTCGTGTTGCCGGCCTGCGTGTAGAGCGTCTTCAGCGTGTTGGCGATGTCGGCGGCGATCAGACAGTCCGGCCGGGCGGAACCGGGCGGGTCCATGAAGCGTTCGGACAGGCGCAGCCGACGCTCTCCGTTCATCGATGTCAGGTTCATCTCGCCCGGATGGGCGGCCGGCAGCAGCAACTGGGCCGCCTCGGCCAGCTTGGTGGGGTACAGGTTGATGCCGACGACGAACAACCCGCCCTTGTTCTTGCAGGCGTCGTAGATGACGTCGACCATGGCCGCCACATCGGCACCGCGCGCCTTGACCATCGCCTCGCGCACGATGTTGGCCCGGCGCGTCAGGACCGCCCGGTGTTGCTCCGCATTGTTGGTCGTCTGGAACGGGTTGGTGCCCCAGATCGTGTACATCAGACCGCGACCCTGGATGACCTCCTGGTCGATGTAGATCTTCTTGTCGCCGGGGTACG
>CAIQMJ010000886.1 GCA_903872875.1 uncultured Variovorax sp. | reverse complement strand
GGAGGAAAGGGCCGTTCGACCACGTGCTAAACAAGCCTGCGAATATCTCCGCCTTGGTTGATCTGCTGACACGTCGACTCCGGTAAGCCTGAGCTAGAGTCGCCGCCGCAATGCCGTTGAGTCCTCTCACCGAGCTCACTCCACCGGCGTTCATCTGCACTGTCCGCCAAGAGCCGGGAAATTCGGTGGTGACGTCACCTAAACACATTAGGTCATTCGATGTGTCCGGGAAACCGGGGGAAGCCCAAACCGACCCTGGGGTTTCGTAGGTCGCTTATTTCCGCACGCGCGATCTGTGTGCTGGCTCCGTGCAAGCCCGGCGCCGCCGTTTGGCAGGTCAAGGCACTGTCAGTGCCCCCACGGGAACATCAAGTGCGGCCGCGAGCTTCTTGAGAGTTGTGATGGTGCCGGCCCGCTTGCCGCTCTCGATCTGGCTCACAAACGGCTTGCTGAGGCCAGACGTCAATGCAACCGAGTCTTGGCTAAGGCCGCGCTGCTCACGCCAGGCACGCACCGGATGAACACCATCGGCGATGGCAAAGGCCACCGCAGCGGGGATACGCGTACCGTCATCCGCGGCCGCTGCGGCATCGAAGGCTGCTGCGTCCTCAGCATCCTCGGCTGCGGCGCGCACTTTGTTCCAAAGTGCGGCAGGCACGACGTAGTACTCGGGCTTGCCGTTTTTCTCGATAACTTGTACGTTGCTCATTGGTAAATTCCTCCGCGCGCGCCGATGTCCAGCACGAGCACAACCAGCCGCCCAGAATCCAGCGTGTAGATCACACGCCAATCACCGATGCGAAGCCGGTAGCCGGGGCGCCCGACCAGCGTCTCGATCTTTGACCTGATCAAGTCGCGGGTGTTGCGTGGCATCGAGGTCAGTACTTTGACGGCCGCCTTGCTGAACTCGATGGCGTACATGAGAGAGATGTTAGCAAAATGCTAACTTTTGTGCAAATTCGAGTTTTTGTTCCGCTCCGGTGGTCCATACGACGTTTCGTCGCATCGCCTCCCTGCCCGCGGACCGGCACGGTCCGCGGCTTTGCTGTTGGATTGCGCCCCGCGCATGTTGACGATGTGAGGCGGGCTGGGCTTCGTTTGATGCCGACCTGCAAGCAGCTTGAGCGCGAAGGTATTCTTCGCTAGACGCGTGGTGATTCACCGTCATCGTATTCGTCAACGTGTATTGATGTTCAGAGAGCTCCGAGGACAGGCAACAGGTGGGAAGCGTAAGAAAGAGAAGGACTCAACGAGCGAAAAGCCGGCATGGCGGCCTGGAGGATTTGGCGCGGCGTACCGGGCTGTGCTTCGTGCTCTCGGTGGTTGCGGCAATCCAGGTGCCAGGCTGCAGCGTGAGGCCGGTGGATGGGCCGCAGCCACGAACGACTGGCAGGGCAGCACCGACGCCGCAGCTCGATGGAGCTTTTGCTCAGTGCCTCCAGCATTTCCCGGGATACGTGCCAACGGTGGCCTGGCCCGGTCGCCAGCGCGCGCTGTGCTTTGATGGCTTCGCGGCATTGCATTCCGGTGAGAGCAAGACCCCTG
>CAIQMJ010000885.1 GCA_903872875.1 uncultured Variovorax sp. | reverse complement strand
GGCAAGCGGGTGTCGATCTTCGAGCCGAACCTCAATGTCGTGAAGAGCTGCGTGCCGGGCATGCTGGTATGCGAGTCGGCGCACCGCGCCGACAGGGAGGCACTCAGCGAGATCTACGTCACGAACGCGGTGCAGCTGAAGACGCACGTCACTTTCCAGAATTTCGCGAATGCGCTGGACATCGTGCGGGACAAGCGGGCTTCATTCGAGGCGCGCTACAACCTCCCGTACTTCCTGGCCACCTACACCGACATCGTGGTGACGCACCAATGGGAAAACGGGCTCAACTACATGTACTACGACGCGCTCTACGGGCGCTACCCGCTGGTGCACAACTCGCCCTTCCTGCGCGACGTCGGCTATTACTACGAAGGCTTCGAGGCTGAGGTCGGTGGCCTCGCGCTGCTCGCAGCCGTGCATCACCACGACGCCCGGCTGGCCGACTACGACAGCAGGGCCGCGGCGCTCCTGCGCCGCGTGCAGATCGACAACCCGGCCAATGTCGATGCGCATGTGGACCGCCTCTTCGGGTTGCTGCGCGTCAAGCGCGCCGACCCGGTGCCGGCCAGATGAAATCGGCGCAGACAACCGTGCCGGGTCTGCGAATCGGCATCACCGTGGGCCTGCGCGAGGAGAACGAAGGACTCTGGATCAACGGCATCAAGCAGAACGCGTTGTCCCTGGCGGCCGTGCTGCAGAACTCGCTGCGCGGCCATGAGGTGTGCATCGTGAACACGACGGCCGTGTCGATCGACGCGGGCCTCGCATGGGACCGGCAGCAGTTTCCGACCTACACGCTGGACGACGTGGTCGACTCGCTCGACGTGCTGATCGCGCTCGGGGGTGCGCTCACGGCAGCGACCATCCGGCGCGTGCAGTCGCATGGCGGCAAGGTCGTGGGCTACAAGTGCGGCGTCGAGTACATCATGTCGATGCAGGCCGCCATCTTCGAACGCGCGATCGGCGGCACGCCGGCCTATCCGGCCGACTACGACGCGATCTGGGCGATCCCGCAGGTGGCGCCCAGCAGCGCGGCGTTCTGGCAGGTGCTCCACCGCGTGCCGGTGACCGTCGTCCCCTTCGTCTGGGACCCGCGCTGGCTCGAGTCCATGGCGCAGACGCTGCCCGGCAAGGGTCTTCGCCAGCCGCGCAACGGGCCGCGCCGCGTGACCATTTCCGAGCCCAACCATGACGTCGTCAAGTTCTGCCTGTACCCGCTGATGATCGCCGAGCTGGCCTGGCGCCAGCGGCCGGACCTGATCGAACTGGTGTCGGTCACCAACACGGCCCGGCTGCGCCACAACGCGGAATTCATCGGTGTTGTGCAGCATCTCGACCTGGTCCGGCAACACAGGGCCTTCTTCGAGGACCGCTTTCCGACGGCGTGGTTCCTCGCGCACCACACCGACGTGGTGGTGTCGCATCAATGGGAAAACCCGCTGAACTACGCCTACCTCGAAACGGCGTGGCTCGGCTATCCGCTGGTGCACAACGCACCACTGATTCCCGATATCGGCCATCCGTATGAAGGCTTCGATGTCGAACAGGGCGCCCGGCAGTTGATCGAAGCGCTGCAGGACGACGACCCTCAAGCCTGCCGCGAGCGCCAGCGCGCTGCCGTGCGCCGCTACCTGGCGAGCGACACGGGCAACATCGAGGCCTACGACCGCCTGCTCGACGGCCTGTCCAGCGGTACCGGCCCCGGCCGGTGACCGGAATCCAGCGCGGAAAACCCGCAGCCACCGCTGCCCGACTCCGGCGTGGGGTCACGACCGGGGCGCCCGTCGCGTCCCGCGACGAAGACGTATGCTGGGCGCTCCAGCACCGGCCATTCGGCCTTCGACATGACTCCCACTACAACTACAACAACGGCGACAACCCGTCGGCCGATGGTCATCGCCGCGGTCATGGCTTCGATGGCCATGGTCGCGATCGAAGCCACCATCGTCTCCACCGTGATGCCGCAGATCGCGTCCACCCTGGGCGGTCTGCATCTCTACAGCTGGGTCTTCGCATCCTTCCTGCTCGCGCAGACGGCGATGACCGTGGTGTTCGGCAAGCTTTCCGACATCTACGGCCGCAAACCGGTGATGTTCATCGGCATCGCCATCTTCCTGGCGGGCTCGCTGCTCGCAGGCCTTGCATGGTCGATGCCGGCCATGATCGTCTTCCGGCTGATCCAGGGCATCGGCGCAGGCGCGATCCAGCCGGTGTCGCTCACCATCGTGGGCGACCTGTATCCGGTGCAGGAGCGCGGCAAGGTGCAAGGCTACCTGGCCAGCGTCTGGGCCGTTTCCGCCGTGGTCGGACCGTTGCTCGGGGCGCTGATCGTGCAGCAGCTGTCGTGGGCCTGGATCTTCTGGATCAACATTCCGATCGGGCTGCTGGCCGCCCTCGGCTTTCATCTGTTCCTGCGCGAGGCACCGATCCGCCGCCAGACTTCCGTCGACATCCTCGGTGCAGTGCTGTTCGCACTGGGAATCGCGGCGCTCATGGTGGCGCTCACCGAATTCGGCATCGGCAACATCGGCGCGGCCTTCGCGTGGACGGCGCTGTTCGCGGTCACGACGCTGCTCTTCGTCGCACAGGAGCGCCGTGTGGCGGACCCGATGATCTCCGGGCGACTCTGGGGTGCGCGAATCATTGCGACGGTCAACGGCGCCGCTCTGCTGAGCGGCATGGCGCTGATCGGCATCACGACCTTCCTGCCGATGTTCGTCCAGGTGGTGCTCCAGCGGTCGTCGGTGGTCGCCGGACTGGCGCTGACGATGGTCATGCTGGGTTGGCCGCTCGGCGCCACGCTGGCGTCGCGCACCTTCCTTCGGGTCGGGCTCTGGCGCCTGGTCATCGCCGGCGCGCTGCTGGTGCCGGTGGGCGCTACGGCTTTTGCGCTGCTGAGCCCCGTCAGCTCACCCGCACAGGCAGCGGTAGGCTCCTTCGTGATGGGGCTCGGTTTCGGGCTGCTCAGCCTGTCGTCGCTGATCCTGATCCAGGAGGCGACGGAACTCTCGCAGCGCGGCAGTGCGACGGCGTCGAATGTGTTCTCACGGAACCTGGGCAGCGCGCTGGGCGCGGCGTTCTTTGGCGCCGTCTTCAACTTCGGGCTGACCCGTGGAGGCAGCGCAACGGTCACCGACGAACAGCTGCGCCAGTTGCTGGAGGGCACCTCGACGAGCACGGCCGACGCGGCGATGCGGCTCGCCATCGGCGGCGCGCTGCACCTGAGCTTCGCCGCGATGCTGGCGATCGGCCTGGGCGTGCTCGCGCTGTCGCTCACCTTGCCCCGGCACGGGCTGGGGCGCCGGCTCGGCGCGATCTCCTGAGCCACGGTGCGCGGCCTGGGCCCTGATCGACGCGCAGGGCCGGTCACGGCCTGCGGCGCCGGCGAGGGCCTATGCTGACGTGATGCTTCGCCAGTCACACACCTCCCTCTTCTTCGAGACGCGCGGCCGCGGGCTGCAGGACATCAGCCGTCCGGTGACCGAATGGGTTGCGGCGACCGGTATAGGCGACGGCCTGCTGACGCTCTTCATCCGCCACACCTCGGCCAGCCTGCTGGTGCAGGAGAACGCCGATCCCGATGTGCGTGGCGATCTCGACCGTTTCTTCGCCCGCCTGGTACCCGACGGCGATGCGCTCTTCCGACATCGTGACGAAGGCCCGGACGACATGCCGGCGCATGTGCGTGCGGCGCTGACCGCCGTGCAGCTGTCGGTGCCGGTCAGCGGCCGACGACCGGCCCTGGGCACCTGGCAGGGTATCTATCTCTGGGAGCACCGCGTGCGACCGCATCGGCGCGAGCTGGCGCTGCACCTCGTCGGCGAGTGAGGCTCAGGCGCGGCGTACCGCTGCGCCCACCCCGGCCAACTGCCGCACGAACACGCACGGATCGCCATCCGGCCCGCAGCACGCGGCCGCGGCAGGCGGCCGATAGCGCGCTCGTTCACGCGGCGCAGGCCTGCTGGCGGCGACGACATCGTCCGCCAGCACGCTGGCCACCGGCTGCGGCAGCAGATGCAGCTCGCCCTCGAACATCGTGCCGGCCACGCGCACATCCTTGAGGCGTTCCGGCCCCAGCTCGAAGGGGTCGTCCTCCAGCACCGCGAAGTCGGCCTTCTTGCCGGCGACGATCGAGCCGATCTCGTGGTCGAGCTTGAGCGCGAAGGCCGCGTCGATGGTGATGCCGCGCAGCGCCTGGCCGAGGCTCAGCCGCTCCTCGGGCGACACCTGCCGACCGCTGCGCGTGGTGCGCGTCGCGGCGCACCACGCGAGCAGCAGCGGCTCCATCGGCGCCATCATGAAGTCGGAGTGGAAGGAGACGCGAAGGCCGTTGCGCACCATCGAGCCGGCCCGCACGATCTGGTCGGCGCGCTCGCGGCCGAGGCCGAGCACGCCGTAGTCGTCCGACAGTGCGTGGATGTAGTACGGGTTGACGGAGGCGTGCGCACCCAGCGCCGCGAGCCGGCGCGACTGCGCGTTGGTGTGGAAGCCGACGTGGTGCACCATGAAGCGATGGTCGAAACGTGGCTTTCGCTCCTGCACGGCCTCAAGCGCCGCCAGCACCGCGTCCATGCCGGCGTCGCCGTTCACGTGCACGTGCAGCTGGTAGCCGGCTTCCCAGAACACGCGCGCGCCTTCGGCCAGCACGGCCGGGCTCATCAGCCATTCGCCGTGGTGGCCATCGATGTAGCCCGGCGGGTTCATCTGCATCAGCTGCGAGAACATCGCGCCGTCCGCGAACAGCTTGACCGCCTTGGCGAACTGCACGCGACGGCTGCCGTGCGCCAGCAGCGGCGCGATGGCGGCGAGCCCGGCCTCGAAGGGCGGGCACTCGTCGGGCGTGCCCATCACCTGCCGGCCGACCGCGCGGTTCGAGAAGCCGCGCGCGTCCGCGATGTTGACGATGCGCAGCGGCCGGCCCTTGCGCTCGATGCAGGCGTCGAGCGCGGCCAGTTCGTACGCGGGGTCGATCGCCCCGAACAGCATGTCGCCTGCGGTCGTGATGCCGCCCTGCTGCATCAGGTCGGCCGTGATGTCGAGCCCGCGGTGGTACCACTGCGGCTTGAGCAGCGTGGGCAGCAACCGCGCCATCACCAGCTTGTTGCCGGTCTCGAAGAAATGGCCCTCGGCCAGGCGGACCTGCGGATGCGCGCCGATCACGGCATCGGTCAGGCCGAGCCGCTCGATCGCTGCCGTGTTCAGGTAGGTCTCGTGGAAGGAGCGTTGCCACAGGATCACCGGCCGGCCGGGGCACAGCCGGTCGAGCTCGACGCGGGTCAGCCGGCCGTGGCGCGAGGGCTGGTAACCGAAGGAGATGAACAACTCGTCCGTGTCCGTGCGCACGGCCAGCCGCGCCTGCAGCAGTTCCATGTAGCGCTCGGGCGTATCGGCTCCCGGCGCCACGCGGCCGCCTTCCATCCGCCAGGCCTCGGGTGCGATGATCTCCATCGGCGTGAGCAGCGCGCCCAGGAACGGATGGACGTGGTTGTCGATGAAGCCGGGCAGCAGCACCTTGTCGCGCAGGCTCAGGTCGACGGTCACATCGCGGCCGCGTTGCCAGGGCGCCATCGACGCGATGTCGCCTACCGCGACGATGCGTCCGTCGATCACGCCGACCGCGGTGGCTTCCGGCAGGGACTCGTCCATCGTGTGGATGCGCCGCGCGATGTAGATGGTCATCGGCGCCGGCACGGCGGGGCTCTCGGTAGGGACGACGTGGTCGCTCATGCTGTGTCTGCTCCGGTGATGGCGGCCCGCTCAGGCCTTGACGCGTTCGCTCTTCGGGTCGTACCAGGCGCCGAGGCGAACCTCCGCCAGCACACGCCGCTCGCCGACGCCGACCTCGAAGCGCGTGGCGGCCAGCAGCGCCGCATCGATCGGGTCGGGCATCTTCACATAGCCCATGCCGAGCGATGCGCCGACCCGATGGCCGTACATGCCGGAGGTGATCGAGCCGACGGCCACGCCATCGGCGAATACCGGCTCCTCGTGGTACAGCAGCTCCATCGGGTCCTGCAGCTTGAATTGCAGCAGCCGCTTGCGTGGCGGCCGGCCGGCGGCATGCTGCGCCAGCGCGGCGTCTCGGCCGATGAAGCCGCCCGGCTTGTCCCAGGCGCAGGTGAAAGCGAGACCCGCCTCGACCGGCGTGTCGGCGATACCGAGATCGTGGCCCCAATGGCGATAGCCCTTCTCGGTGCGGCAGGCGTTGAGCGCATGGAAGCCGGCGAGCTTGAGTCCGTGCGCCATGCCCGCGGCCATCAGACGGTCGAACACATGCAGCGCGAAGTCGGCCGGGATGTACAGCTCCCAGCCGAGTTCGCCGACGTAGGTGATGCGGCTCGCGCGCACGATCGCGCTGCCGATCTCGATCTCCTGCGACGTGCCGAACGGAAAGGCCGCATTGCCGAAATCCGTCTCGCTGACCTCGGCCAGCAGCGCGCGCGCGTTCGGCCCCATCAGTGCCAGCATCGCCAGGCCGGAAGTGACGTCGGTCACCACGCAGGAAGCGTCAGCCGGTATGTGTTCCTGCAGATAGGCGAGATCGCGGACGTGCGACGACACCGACGTCACGACCAGGAAGCGATCGACCGCGAGCCGCGTGACCGTCAGGTCGGCCTCGATACCGCCGCGCGCATTGAGCCACTGCGTGTAGACGATGCGACCGGACGCGACGTCCATGTCGGCGGTGCCGATGCGATTCAGCACACGGCAGGCGTCGCGGCCCTGGACCATGAACTTGGCCATGGACGACTGGTCGAACAGCGCCACGCGTTCCTGCACGGCACGGCATTCGGTCGCCACGTTGTCGAACCAGTTCTGGCGGCCGTAGCTGTAGTCGTAGCTCGGCGCGCTGCCTGGCTCGCCGTACCAGTTGGCACGCTCCCATCCGCTCAGTTCGCCCATGCACGCGCCTTGCGCCAGCAGCCGGTCATGGAAAGGCGTGCGCCGCACGCCGCGCGCGGTCTCGACCTGGCGGAACGGCCAGTGCATCGCGTAGAGCAGTCCGAGGCTCTCGGTCGTGCGCTCCTTCAGGTAGGCGCGCGTGCCCTGGCAGGGATGCATGCGGCGCACCTCCATGCCGGGCAGGTCGATCGGCACGTGGCGGTCGCGGATCCATTCGGCCAGCACCTTGCCGGCGCCGCCCGAACTCTGGATGCCGATCGAGTTGAAGCCGCAGGCGACGAACAGGTCGCGCACCTCGGCGGTCTCGCCGAGCAGGTAGCGGTCGTCGGGCGTGAAGCTCTCGGGGCCGTTGAACCAGGTCGCGATGCCGGTGGTCGCGAGCACCGGCAAACGGTCGAGCGCCTTGGTCAGCACCGGCTCGAAATGGTCGTAGTCGACCGGCAATTCATCGAAGAAGAAGTCCTTCGGCATGCCCTGCAGCGCCCAGGGCTTGGCGACGGGTTCGAAGGCGCCGACCAGCAGCTTGCCCGCGTCCTCCTTGTAGTAGGCCCACTCGTCGGGGATGCGCATCACCGGCAGGTTCGACGGCAGGCCGGCGATCGGTTCGGTCACGATGTAGTAGTGCTCGGCCGCCTGCAGCGGCAGACGCAGGCCGACCTTGCGGCCGACCCAGTGGCTCCACATGCCGGCGGCGAGCACGACGGTACCGGCGCGCAGTTCCGACTCCTCGCCGTCCTGACGCAGCTTCACGCCGACCGCACGGCCGTTCTCCACCACGATGTCGGTGACCTCGGTGTTCTCGAAGATGCGCGCGCCGCCCAGCTTCGCGCCCTTGGCATAGGCCTGCGTGGTGTCGACCGGGTTGGTCTGGCCGTCGTTCGGCGTCCACAGTCCGCCGACCACGTCCTTGTCGTCGAGCAGCGGGTATTTGGACTTGATGTCCGAGGGCGTGAGGAATTCGACCTCGACGCCGAAGGCGCGGCCCATGGCACCGTTGCGCTTGAACTCCTCGAAGCGCGCCTCGGTCAGCGCCACGGCCACCGACCCGTTCTGCTTGAAGCCGGTGGCCTGGTCGGTCTCCGCTTCGAGCGTCTTCAGCAGTTCGGACGTGTACTTGGCGAGTTCGGTCAGCGTGCGCGTGGCACGCAGCTGCGGCACCAGCCCGGCCGCGTGCCAGGTCGTTCCACAGGTGAGCTGCCGGCGCTCCAGCAGCACGACGTCGGTGATGCCCAGCTTGGTGAGGTGGTAGGCGATCGAGCAGCCGATGATGCCGCCGCCGATGATCACCACGTCGGCTCTGGAGGGGATGTTGCGCATGAAGATCCTGTGCGACCCGTTGCGGGCGGAGGCCTCCACGTTACGGCGCGGTCGACGAAGCGCCTTGCTGGAAAGCGCCGCAGGTTTGACGGATTGCGCCACGCGTTGAAGCACCGCGCGACACGGTGAGCCGATGCTCAACGCGAGCGGTCGCGCAGCAGCGGCCGCCCTTTCGCGTCGCTGCCGCGGTCCACGCCGGGCGCTTGTCCATACTGCTGGCGGTAGGCCCGGCAGAAGTGCGCGAGCGACTCGAAGCCGACCGCGACCGACGCCTCCGTCACGGTGATGGCGGTATTGCGCAGCAGGCCGCGCGCATGCTCCAGCCGCAGCCGCCGGTGGTAGCGGCCCGGCCCTTCGCCAACCATCTGCGCGAACAGCCGCAGCAGCTGGCGGCTGGACAGCCGGACGTGCGCCGACAGCTCGGGCACGCCGATCGGGCGTTCGGGCGTTTCCTCCAGCAGCTGCATCGCCGCGGCCAGCGCCGGATGGTGGATGCGGCTGCGCCGCGTCAGCGCCATGCGCTGCGCCACGTCGCCCGGACGGATGCGGTCGTGCAGGCAGTGCTCGGCCACGCGGTTGGCGAGCTCGATGCCATGATCGATGGCGATGGCACTGAGCATCATGTCGATCGCCGCGGTGCCGCCCGCGCAGGTGAGGCGCCGCGCGCCCACCTCGAACAGCGTCTGCGCCACCACGATCTTCGGGAACCGTTCGCGGAAGGCCTCCACCACCTCCCAGTGCATGGTGACGCGGCAGCCGTCGAGCAACCCGGCACGCGCCAGCAGGAAGCAGCCGGTGTCGAGCGCGCCGAGCGAGGCGCCGGACGCATTGGCCTGCTGCAGCCAGCGGCGCAACTCGCGCGAGTAGTAGCGCTCGGGCTGGATGTCGGCGCAGAGGATCACCGTGCCCAGCGGGCCCGCATCGTGGATCGATCCGTGCGGCGAGATCAGGATGCCGTTGTCGTCGGCCACCGGTGCGCCGTCGAGAGACAGCAGGCGCCAGGTGTAGGGCGTCTGAAGGTAGCGGTTGGCGATGCGCAACGGCTCCACCGCCGAGGCCAGCGCCATCACCGCGAACTGTGGGATCAGCACGAAGCCGATCGGGCCCGGCAGTTGCGGAGCGACGGCGAGCGAAGGAGCGGAGACGCGCATCGGCGCAATATGCCGGGCATGGCGTGGATCGTCAATTCGGTGGCACAGACTGCATGAGCGGCGCCCGGTGCCGCCACCAGAATGAGCGCGTCGTCCACGGAGCCCCGCGTGCAGTCCCCTTCCTTCGTCATCACCCTGTCGTGCCCCGACCGCGTCGGCATCGTCCACGCGGTCACGGCGTTCCTCGCGGAGCGCGGCGCCAACATCACCGAGGCCGCGCAATCGAACGACGCCGGCACCGGCCTGTTCTTCATGCGTGTGCGATTCGTGCTCGGCGATACCACGCTCGCCGCGCTGCGCGATGCGTTCGGCGAGGTCGCGGCACGCTTCGGCATGCAGTGGGGTGCGTACGGTGCGGCCGACCGGGTGCCGACGCTGATCATGGTGTCGAAGCTCGGCCATTGCCTGAACGACCTGCTGTTCCGGCACCGGGCCGGCCTGCTGCCGCTGGACATCCGCGGCGTGGTGTCGAACCACCGCGACCACTACCAGCTTGCCGCGTCGTACGGCATACCGTTCCATCATCTGCCGGTGAGCGCCGCCACCAAGGCGCAGGCCGAGGCACG
>CAIQMJ010000884.1 GCA_903872875.1 uncultured Variovorax sp. | reverse complement strand
GACCGTGTCGGCAACCAGCACCAGCGCCGCGCCGAGCAACGCGGAACCGGGCAGCACCACGCGATGGTCCGGCCCAGCCGCCATGCGCACCCAATGCGGTGCGATCAGTCCGATGAAACCGATGATGCCGGTCGTGGCCGTGACCGCGCCGACTGCGACGGCGGTGATCCAGACGGCGCGCCGCTTGACGCGCTCCACCTCGACACCCAGAAGAGTGGCCTGCGCCTCGCCAAGCGCAACGGCGTTGAGCTGCGATGCCAGCGTCATACCCGCCAGAAGCGCGATCAACACGACCGAGCCGACCAGCAGTACGGCACTCCAGCGCGCACCGCCGAGGCTGCCCAACAGCCAGAACTGCAGGCTGCGCAACTGCTCATCGGTCGCCATCACGCTCAGGAAGCCGAGTCCGGCGCCGGCCAACGCATTGACCGCGATGCCCGCCAACAGCATCAGCGCCATTCGCGTCGCTCCGCCGCTCTGCGAGAGCCCATAGATCAGCAGCGTCACCAGGAAGCCCCCGCCGAAAGCCATCGATACCAGCGTCCAACTGCCCAGCGTGCGCGGCAGCGATGGCCACAGCCACGCGCCCAGCACGATGGTCACGCCCGCCGCGAGTGCCGCGCCGCTGCTGATGCCGATCAGTCCCGGATCGGCCAATGGATTGCGAAAAAGCCCCTGCATCAGGGCGCCGGACAAGCCCAGACCGCCCCCTGCCGCTACGCCGAGCACCAGCCTCGGCAATCGGATGTTGACGAACACGAGGTGCTCTGGAGACGGGTTGCTCGTGCCGCGCAGCAGGTCGCCGAAAACGCCCCATAGCTGTATCGGACTGATCGCATATGCGCCCGATGCACTGCCCGTCAGCAATGCCAGCAGGAGCAGCAACACGCCGGCGCCGAGCACCGTGCGCGCAGGAAGGCGCCGACTCACTGGAACACCGTCGTGGTCTCTGCCCGCAGCTCGCGTCCGCTCGGACTGGCCCGCAGTCGGCTCATGCGGCGAGCAGTTGTGTGTGCAGCTCGCCGATGGCAGCAGGCAGCCGCGGACCGAAGCCGAGTAGCAGCAGCGCGTCCTGCGTGATCAATGCGCGCTTGCGGTAAGCGGGTGTCAGCGCGAGTTCGGGGCGCTGCCAGAACTTGTCGACACCGCCGTGCGCCTCGATGCTCTGGGTGCTGGTCAGGATGACGTCGGGCGAGGCGCTGGCCATCGCCTCGGCCGTCATCGGCCGATAGCCCTGGAAGCCGCTCAGGCAGTTGACGCCGCCGGCAAAGCCGATCACCGCGTGGGCAGCCGTCTTCTCGCCGGACACCTGGGGACTTGCGCTGTGCGACAGCACGAACAGCACACGTGGCCTGCGGCTTGTTACCGCGGCCACGCGTTTCTGAACGCCAGCCCATTCGGCATCCAGTCTTGCCTGCAGATCGCGCGCCTGCGCTTCGCGCGCGGAGGCACGGCCGACCGCCCGCACCTTGCGCTGCACTTCGCCCCAGCTGTGGTCGGCCTCGATCAGCTCCAGCCTGACGCCGGCGCTGCGGATCTGGTCGAGCACGACGGGCGGGCCCGACTCGGTGGTGGCAATCACAGCGTCCGGCCTGAGCGACAACAGACCTTCGGCGGACAGTTGGCGCATATAGCCGACCTTCGGCGTCCGCAAGGCGGCCGGTGGATACAGGCTGGTGGTGTCCGTACCCACCAGCTGCGCGTCGGCACCCAGCGCGTAGACCACTTCAGTGATGGCACCACTGATGGTGATCAGGCGCGGTGCACCCGTACCTTGCGCCCAACCGGGGAGCGCCGCCGCGCCCAGGGAAGCAGACAGAACGCGGAGCACGGCACGGCGGCCGGAGACTGGAGAAAGCTTGTCGGTCATGGAAGACTGTGGGAAAGCGAAGTTCAAGGCTGTGCGGGCTCGTTCTGCGCGATGCGCCAGAGAACGCCACTGGGATCGATCAGCACGAAGTCGGTCATTCCCCAGGGCTGCAGTTGCGGCGGCACCGAACGCAGCGCATAACGTTCGATCACTCCACTCGCGACGACAGCAGCCCACCAGGCGTGCACGTCCTCCACCAGCAAATGCATCATCAGGTTCTCGGCCAGCGCCTGCTCATAGAAATCCTGGAGCAGGAAGCTGGTCTGCCCGTGGTGGAAGTAGGCCAGGTCGCCGCCATCCCAGGCCATCGTGAACCCAAGCTCCTGATAGAACTGCTTGGACAGCGCGAAGTCCTTTGCCGGGACGAAGGCCTTGATCTCGACTGTCTTCAGATTGCTCATGCCTGCACCTTGGCCGGCGAGAGCTTGCGCACGATGGCGCGCCACGATTCGAGTTCGGCTACGCCCGGCTTGCGCGCACCGAAGAACATGGCCATCACATTGCCCTCCTGATCGAAGGCCTCGACCGAGGTGACCACGCCGTCGCTGGTCGGCTTCTCGACGACCCAGACGGCATCGATCCAGTCTTCGCGCAAGTGCAGGTTGAAGCCCGGATCGAGTACGTTGAGCCATTGCGCACCACGAATCTCCATCGGTTCGACACGCACCACGGGACCGGTATGGATCTGGATGCAGCCAGGGCTGCCGACGAACACCATGATCGGCGTGCCATCGAAGGCGGCTTCGTTCAGGAGCTCGCGCAATGCGGATGGCGCCACGCGCCGCGTGAAGCGGCCTTCCGCCAACCGGAAGCTCTGCTGCCGCTCGACCTCGAACTTCTTCAGCAGACCAGAGAACTCGTGGGTGTCCTGCATCGCGGCCCAGGACGCATTGAGACCGGCTGCGTCGATCACAGTGTCGGACTTCGACGGCGCCTTGGGTTGGGTCGCGCCGAAAGCAGCATGCAGCGACGCGTCGGCATGAGCGCGGATCACCGACCGGAGCGCGTCACGGTCGGTCGCGTCACGCGCGAAGATCTTGTGCACGGCCAGTCCGGCCGCATCGAAAAACTGCAGGCTCAACGAAGGCGGATTGCCTGCGTTGGCTGCTGGCTCTTCCACGGCAAAACCGGCATGCCACTGGCTGAAGAAGAGACGCAGATCGATGTCTTCGCCGAGCGCGAGCCCCATCGCACCGCTGCCCGATACTTGCCGGT
>CAIQMJ010000883.1 GCA_903872875.1 uncultured Variovorax sp. | reverse complement strand
CGTACACGAAAAATCCACTGAGCCCATAGGCGACGAACACGCCGAACAACACCGTCGGCGGATGAATATTGATGACGGCGATGGCCAGCGCGATCAACACGATCACGGCGAAAGGGACGCTCTTCTTCATCTGGATGTCCTTGAAGCTGTAGAACGGCGCGTTCGTCACCATGGACAACCCGGCATACAGGGTGAAGGCGAAGGTAATCCAGGTGATCTGCGACCACGACAGGTAGAGCACTTCGCCACCGCGCTTTCCCCACTCCGTCATCAGCCAGATGAAGCCCGCGACCAAGGCCGCGGCCGCCGGCGACGGAAGCCCCTGGAACCAGCGCTTGTCCACCGTTCCTGTGTTCACGTTGAATCGAGCAAGCCGCAGTGCGGCACATGCGCAGTACACGAATGCGGCAATCCAGCCCCAGCGGCCCAGCCCCTTGAGCGACCACTCATAGGCGATCAACGCCGGCGCTGCGCCAAAGGACACCATGTCGGACAACGAGTCCATCTGCTCGCCGAAAGCGCTCTGCGTATTGGTCATGCGTGCAACGCGACCGTCGAGACTGTCGAGAATCATCGCGGCGAAGACGCCGAGCGCCGCCAGGTCGAAACGACCGTTCATGGCCATCACGATCGAATAGAAACCGCCGAATAGTGCCGCCAGCGTGAACAAGTTAGGCAGGATGTAGATACCCTTGCGGCGCTTGCGGGGCGGCGCGTCTTCCATCACCGTATCGTCATGCATGAAAGTGGCCTCCGGCGCAGGGCAACGCAAGCGAAAATGCCGACGGACTCATCGCAGAACGAAAGGGAAAGTGCATCGGACGAGTGTAGTTCAGGCGTCATGGCGCCCCGGACGAAAAAGGCCACCCGCAAGGGTGGCCGATGCACGGGTCGAAACCCGATCAGTTGCGGGTCTGATCGACCAGCTTGTTCTTCTTGATCCAGGGCATCATCGCGCGCAGTTGCTCGCCAACGATTTCGATCTGATGCTCGGCATTGATGCGGCGGCGGCTGATCAGCGCGGGCTGACCGGCAGCAGCTTCCAGCACGAAGCTCTTGGCGTACTCACCGGTCTGGATGTCCTTCAGAACCTGCTTCATGACCTTCTTGGTCTCGTCGGTCACGATGCGCGGGCCCGTGACGTACTCGCCGTACTCGGCGTTGTTCGAGATCGAGTAGTTCATGTTGGCGATGCCGCCTTCATAGATCAGGTCGACGATCAGTTTCAGTTCGTGCAGGCATTCGAAGTACGCCATTTCGGGCGCGTAGCCGGCTTCGACCAGCGTCTCGAACCCAGCCTTGATCAGCTCGACCGTCCCGCCGCACAGAACCGCTTGTTCGCCAAACAGGTCGGTCTCCGTCTCTTCACGGAAGTTCGTTTCGATGATGCCCGCCTTGCCCCCGCCGTTGGCGGTTGCATAGCTCAGCGCGAGATCACGTGCCTTGCCGGTCTTGTCCTGATGCACGGCCACGAGGTGGGGAACGCCGCCGCCCTGCGTATAGGTGCTGCGCACGGTGTGGCCGGGCGCCTTCGGAGCGACCATCCAGACGTCGAGGTCGGCGCGCGGCTGGACGAAGCCGTAGTGCACGTTGAAACCGTGGGCGAACACGAGCGAGGCGCCTTCCTTGATGTGCGGCGCTACGTCGTTCTTGTAGACGTTGGCGATCTGCTCGTCGGGCAGCAGGATCATGACCACGTCGGCCGACTTCACGGCCTCGGCGACTTCAGCCACCTTGAGACCGGCCTTGCCGACCTTGTCCCACGAAGCACCGCCCTTGCGCAGACCGACCACGACCTTCACGCCGCTGTCGTTCAGGTTCTGAGCGTGCGCGTGGCCTTGCGAGCCGTAACCAATGATCGCGACGGTCTTGCCCTTGATGAGGCTGAGGTCGGCGTCCTTGTCGTAATAAACCTTCATGATGTTCTCCAGATAGATGCTTTGATGCAGAGGTTGTTGCCGTTCGTCCTGAGCCTGTCGAAGGGCTCAATGCAGTCCTTGCGCGAGCAAGGGCTTCGACAGGCTCAGCCCGAACGAGCGGCGGCTGAGCCCCGATACATCGCGATCAGACCCGCAGGATGCGTTCACCGCGGCCGATGCCGCTGGCACCGGTACGCACGGTTTCGAGGATCGCGCCGCGATCGATCGCTTCGAGAAAGGCGTCGTTCTTGCCGTGATCGCCGGTCAGCTCGATGGTGTAGCTCTTGTCGGTCACGTCGATGATGCGACCGCGGAATATCTCGGCCATGCGCATCATTTCCTCGCGCTCCTTGCCGACCGCACGCACCTTCACCATCATGAGCTCGCGCTCGGTATAGGCGCCTTCGGTGAGGTCAACGACCTTCACGACCTCGATCAGGCGATTCAGATGCTTGGTGATCTGCTCGATCACGTCATCCGACCCGGCAGTGACGATCGTCATGCGCGAGAGGCTCGGGTCCTCGGTCGGTGCCACTGTGAGCGATTCGATGTTGTAGCCGCGGGCCGAGAAGAGACCCACGACGCGGGAGAGAGCACCGGGCTCGTTCTCCAGCAGGACGGCAATGATGTGTTTCATATGTGCGAACTCCTCTTTTCGCCGCCCTCCCCCGCGCACGGTAATGCGCGGGCTCGGCGGGCAATAGATTCGTCGAAAAAGTTGTGAAGCCGGGCTTGTCGAACCCGGAACTCGGGTATCAGAGGTCTTCCGACCCCAGCAGCATCTCG
>CAIQMJ010000882.1 GCA_903872875.1 uncultured Variovorax sp. | reverse complement strand
TGGACGTGATGCTCGCGCGCCGCAAGGTCCGATCGAAGGATCTGGCCGAGCACGTCGGCATCACCGAGGCCAACATGTCGCTGCTCAAGCAAGGCAAGGTCAAGGGCGTGCGCTTCGACACGCTCGAGAAGATCTGCGACTACCTGCAGTGCCAGCCCGGCGATCTGCTCGTGTACGAGGCAGCTCCCGAGACCGGCATCCGGCTTGTCCGGCAGAAATAGGCGATGACGCTCACGCGCACCACAGCGCGACCTGACGCCACACGTCCATCCAGATCGCCTGCACCGCGACGGCCGCCAGCAGCGCACCGGCGATTCGCGTGCCCCACGTCTGGCGCGCGGCGTCCAGCCGCCAGCGCAACCGCTGCCAAAGCCATGGCGCCGCCGCCAGCGACACGGAGGTGCCGGCGGCAAACGACGCCATCACGATGGCGCCCTGCCAAGGACCGTTGCCGAGCGAAGCAAGCATCAGCGCCGAATACAGCAGGCCGCAGGGCATCGCGAGCCAGAGTACGCCGGCCGCGAACACGCCGTGCAGCGACCCGGCCAACGGCCGCAGCCAATCGCCCATCCGGCGGCCGACATGGTGCGCCCACAGGGGCTGCCGGCCCATGACCGCCAGCACCGCACCCCAGACGAAGACGAAGACGTGCAGCAGCACCCACAGCGGCCGCAGCGCCGTCACGTGCACGCTGACGAGACCGAGGCTCTGCACCATCGCCGCGGCCACTGCGCCACCGGCTGCATAGCCGAGCATCCGGCCTGCATGGAGCGCCAGGGTCGCGGCGCCGCTGCCGGGAACCGGCACGGCGGATGACGGCGCCCATGTCATGGCGACGCCGCCGCCCGGGCCACGCGCACGCGCACGCACCAGCCGCACCGTGCCCGCGCAGGCCGCGCCGCACATCGCCACACAGTGCGGACCGCCGGCCAGCCCCATCAGCAGCGCGGTGCCGGCGAGCGCGGTCTGCATCGCGTGCCCTAGATGATTCGCGAGAAGCGCGTGCGGTTGCGGTCGGCCTGCAGGTAGCGGTCGAACACCATCGCGATGCCGCGCACGAAGAACCACCCGGTGTCCGTGACATCGACGCCACGCGCGTCCACCGAGACCAGGCCCTTGGCCGCCAGCGGCACGAGCGCCGCAAGCTCGGCCTCGAAGTAGCGCCGGAAGTCGATCAGGTGCGCGAGTTCGATCGACTCGAAATCGACCCGGCCCTGGCACATCAGCGCCATGATCACCGAGCGCCGCAGCACGTCGTCGCGCGACAGCGCCAGGCCGCGCACCACCGGCAGGCGGCCCTGCCCGATCAGGTCGTAGTACTCCTCCAGCGTCTTCGCGTTCTGGCTGTAGGTCGCGCCGACACGGCCGATCGCCGACACGCCGAGTGCGACCAGATCGCAGTCCGGCTGCGTGCTGTAGCCCTGGAAGTTGCGATGCAGCCGGCCCTGCCGCTTGGCGATGGCGAGCGGATCGTCGGGCAGCGCGAAATGGTCCATGCCGATGTAGACATAGCCGGCCGACGTCAGCGCCGCGATCGAGCGTGACAGCATCTCGATCTTCGTCGCCGGATCGGGCAGCTCATCGCCATGGATGCGTCGCTGCGGCTTGAAGCGCTCCGGCAGGTGCGCATAGGCGTAGAGCGCGATGCGGTCCGGGCGCAGCGCGCAGATCTGCGCCAGCGTCTGGTCGAAGGACGTGGCGTTCTGCCGCGGCAGGCCGTAGATCAGGTCGACGTTGAGCGAGCCGAAGCCGAGCCGGCGTGCCGCGGCGACGAGGTCGAACACCTGCTCGGCCGGCTGGATGCGATGCACCGCCTTCTGTACCGCCGGGTCGAAGTCCTGCACGCCGAAGCTCAGACGATTGAAGCCCAGCGATGCGAGCTCGGCGAGCCGCTTCTCGTCGATGGTGCGCGGGTCGACTTCGACCGCGTACTCGCCGCCCGGCACCAGCGTGAAGGCTGCGCGCAGCATCGCCATCAACCGTCGCAGTGCGGCGTCGTCCAGGAAGGTCGGCGTGCCGCCACCGAGATGCAGCTGGCTCACGGCAGCGCCGCGGCCGAGCTGCGCCACCTGGAGCTCGATCTCCAGCGCCAGATGGTCGAGGTACTCGTCGGCGCGCTCGTGGTGCCGCGTCACGATCTTGTTGCACGCGCAGAAGTAGCAGAGCGACTCGCAGAACGGAATGTGGACGTAGAGCGACAGCGGCATCGCACCGCCACGCGCGCCGGCCGCGCGCTGCCGCAGCGCCTGGCCGTAATCGTCGGCGCCGAAGGCCTCGACGAAGCGGTCGGCCGTCGGATAGGAGGTGTAGCGCGGCCCGGCCACGTCGAAGCGGCGCAGCGTGTCGGGCGTGAGGATCGGAGCGGCAGCAGCGGCCGGAGCAGCGGTTCCAGCAGGGTCGGCAAGGACGGAGATCGGCATGCGGACACTGTGCCGCCAACCGCCGCTTGCTCCCTTGACGTGGATCAATCCGGCGGTCCGACCGGCTGCCGACAATGCGGCCAAAGGGACCCATACCGACCGCGCTGCGGAGACAGGCGGCCGGCCGATATCGCCTGCGCCATGACACCCGAAACAATCAAGATCGCCTGTTCCAACTGCAACCTCCGCGAGCTGTGCATGCCCGTCGGGCTGAATCCCTCGGAGCTCGAGCGCATCGACGAGATCGTCGCGACCCGGCGCAAGGTGAAGCGGCGCGAGACGCTGTTCCACAACGGCGAGCGCTTCACTTCGCTGTTCGCGATCCGCACCGGCGTCTTCAAGACCCGGGTGACGACCGAGGACGGCCGCGACCAGGTCACCGGCTTCCAGATGGCGGGCGAGATCATCGGGCTGGACGGCATCGTGAACGACCGCCACACCTGCGACGCGGTCGCACTCGAAGACGCCGAGGTCTGCGTGATGCCCTTCGAGCGCATCGAGGAACTGTCGCGCGAAGTGACCGCGCTGCAGCGTCACGTGCACCAGATCATGAGCCGCGAGATCGTGCGCGAGCACGGCGTGATGCTGCTGCTCGGCAGCATGCGTGCCGAAGAGCGCCTCGCGGCCTTTCTGCTGAACCTGGTGCAGCGCCTGCATGCGCGCGGGTTCTCGGCGTCCGAACTCGTGCTGCGCATGACGCGCGAAGAGATCGGCAGCTACCTCGGGCTCAAGCTCGAAACGGTGAGCCGCACGCTGTCGAAGTTCGTCGACGACGGCATCGCCGAAGTGCAGCAGCGCCACGTCCGCATCGTCGACCCGGACGCGCTGCGCCGGCTCGTCAATTCGCCGGCTTGCTGAGGCGCGGAGCGCCGTTGGGCGGTCCCCACACCAACGACCAACGCCGACAAACTGACCGCCCAATCAACGCCCGGTCGTATTGACCTCCCGCCGCGACATGGCGAGCAGTGGCGTCAGCGCGCTCGACC